>PGZG01000210.1 GCA_002840115.1 Gammaproteobacteria bacterium HGW-Gammaproteobacteria-14
CCAACAACACGACGGCACCGGCACAGCCGGACCTCTTCAGCCAGGGTCCCTCCCCGGCGGAACAGCACTTAGCCGCTCTCGACCCGGATAGCATGACCCCTAAAGACGCCCTTGAAGCTCTCTACCAGCTCAAACAGCTGCTATAGAGGGCGCAAGATTGCCCGCAGCCCGCAGGCTGCACTGAAATGTCAGGCAATCAGCAACACATTGATTTGCCTGCCTCCGGCCGTGACAGTAGACTAGCGCGCCTGAAAGTACCCCAGCCCCGGAATTGAGCCCGACGAGGACCAACCGATGACGTTCGTAGTAGGCGAAAACTGCATTAACTGCAAACACACCGATTGCGTGGAAGTTTGCCCGGTAGATTGCTTCTACGAGGGCCCGAACTTCCTCGTGATTCACCCGGACGAGTGCATTGACTGCGCCCTGTGCGAACCCGAATGCCCGGTTAACGCCATCTTCTCGGAAGATGAACTACCGGATGATCAGAAAGAGTTTGTGGCCATCAACGCTGAGCTGGCAGAAACCTGGCCAAACATCACGGAAATGAAAGATGCCCTGCCAGACGCAGAGCAATGGGATGGCGTTGCCAACAAGCGTGAAAAGCTGGTCCGCTGATCCAAGAGCAAACCCGAACTTCAGACCCCGAACTCCAGACAAAGAAAAAGGGTGGCATCCTGCCACCCTTTTTTTACGAGTCATCCTTACCCGATTGCGCTCAGTTGACTTCCGTGTCTGCAGTCCTTGCAGTTCCGTGTGCAGCACTCCCTGTACACAAACCCAGTCTATCAAAGGCCTGATACTGTTGTGGGCCACTTAGAGATCAAAAGAACAACTCACAAAGGCAAAAAGAGATAAAAAACGATGTAATTCAGTCGGTTATAAGAAAATCGACTTGAGAATGGGTGAATTATTTGTCAAATTTTCGTGGGTTATCCTACGCATTTGTAAGACATCTCTTACAGGAGAAAGGCGAAGACCCGCTTTAAACCGTCTTGCAGGCCCTGTCTGGCTGGAATTTTACATCCAGCCCCCTGTTTTTACAGACAGTAGTCAGGGGCACTGGATACCATAAACATCATGAATGAGGCTGATTGGATGCGGCTTCTTCAGGAACCACCTGAACTGCGCTCACTGCCCAATATCGGCGACTAAGGCCGAAACGCACGTCCTCACCGGTAACCGGGAGGACGTGTAGCCCTTAACTGGCATCAATCTCTCGCTGCAACGCCTGCACGGCCACACGATTCGCCGCCTCAAGCGCCACCAACAGTGTATTCAGCTCGTCCGCACTGGCACCTTCTGCCTGACCCTCCAGCTCAACACACAGCGCTGCCACCGACACCGCACCAAGATTACTGCTGCTTCCCTTCAAGCTGTGCGCCACCTGCCGTAGAGCAGCACGGTCAAGGGTCATCACTGCGGCGGACAATGCCGCCAGTCTCTGGCTGGCGTCACGCTCATAGGACTCGACCAATACGGCAAATCCCTCCGCCATGATCTCGCGCAACTCGGTGACAAGCTCCATATCCAATACTGATGTATCCATTGATCCCACCTGATGCGTCTATCTATGTGTTGGGTGACTATTTATAGGTGGCTATCTCAGCAGACGTTAACCAATCAGGGAAGGTCGCCCTCAATATTCATTCATACTCACTGAGAAACCCTTCTCTGCATGCGCGCCGGTAATCCGTCTCGTTATCCAGATCCCATAACCTGGACACCATGGTGACAACCGCATCACTTTGCTGCAACCGTGCCAGCGTATGGGACAACGCCTCGGCTCCCCCGAAAGGTACGCCGACAAACCAGTCCGGGTTATTCCACAGTAATGGATTAGCGCTTCCCAACAACCAGAAGCCACCATCTTCCGCGGGCCCGATAACCACATCCGCCGTGTCCAATGCCTCGAACGCCTGAAGCAAATGAGTCGCATGCAAGGGAGCACAATCACTGCCCACCAATAACACCTTGGAATAATGTCGATGCATCCAAGCCAATGCCGTAATCATCCGTGCCCCCAGCCCGTCACCCTCCTGTAGATTGAGTCGGGCGCCGTATTGCTGGGATATTGCGGTTAATTCAGGGCATGTTTGTGAAGCAAACAGTGCACAGTCACGGCCGCTGGCCTGCACCTGCTGCAGGGTGTTACAAAGCAACTGACGATGAACCTGCAACGCCAGGTCATTACCACAGGAAGCCGCCAGCCTGGTCTTGACCTGCCCCTTTTGTAACGCCCGGGCAAACACGGTGATGCCCTCGGCAGAGATAGTCATATTTTTAGAAACAACCTTTTCTGTAGTGACCCGCCCCTTAAAGATCGGGCTGTTGATAATACCGGGCATGGAGCTCAGCGGGGCTGGCACCAAAAAAATAGCGCCAGCGAAGCGACCACATCAGCATCACCGTGCGCCACACGCCATGCTTTTGCCAACGCCGACTGCTGGTGGTAATCCGGGTGCGTAAACAGACCGGCTTCTGATAGCGGCGCAGTCGTCGGCTGATTTCAACATCTTCCATTAACGGTTGATCCGGGAAACCGCCCACCCTGCGAAATAAGTCAGCACTGACAAAAATACCCTGATCCCCGGTGGCAATGCCCGTCAACCGGGAACGCCGGTTCATCAACCCTGCAATCAACCTGAAACGCCAGTTACGCTCACTGAGGCGAACATCGAAGCGCCCCCAGCAAGGCTGCGACAGATGGAGCAGCCTCAGGCACTCATCGCCGGCCAATCCCGTGTCCGCATGTACAAACCACAACAGAGGCGCCGATGCCGCAGCAGCACCGGCATTTTGCTGCCACGCCCTGCCAGCCTTAGTGCGCAGACAAAGGTCCACCAGACCCGCTGATTCCGACACGGTATTGTCTGCACTGCCGCCATCCACCATTACCAGTTCAACACCGGCGGATCTGGCAGCCTGCAAGGGAAGCAACAAACGGGCGATAGTTGCCGCCTCATTCAGGGTCGGAATGATAATACTCAACCAAGGGGTTTTGTGTTCAGTCATTGGTTACACCCCGCTCTCGGACTCTCTCCAACAAGCGCCTCCTCCCCAAACGGATATCCTCATTATCGCAATCCTGAATCATTGATACAGCCAAGTTGCCTCAATAACAATGAAGTCGCCGTGAGAGCCTGACAGGCACCGCCAAGCAGGTATAATGCGCCCAAGCTCCCGTAGCTCATCTGGATAGAGCGTCCCCCTCCTAAGGGGAAGGTGGCAAGTT
>PGZG01000009.1 GCA_002840115.1 Gammaproteobacteria bacterium HGW-Gammaproteobacteria-14
GTGGTGTTGCCTGCTTGTTGATGTTGCGCATCGAGCATTACGGCAATCTGGAGTCGCGCCACGGGAAATCCCTGGTGCAGCAACTGGTGTTGGCATTTAGTCGCCGTTTGCGGCAGTTGGTACGGCCCATGGATGTGCTGGCACGCATCGCACCGGATCAGTTTTGTTTGATTACCCATCAGCCGGATTTTGACCATGCTACGCCGGGCAGTTTTCGGCGTTTGTACGATGGCCTGAATCATCGTGCCTACAAAACCGCCGGTGGTTTTTTGCAGCTATCGGTCAGTGTCAGCTTGGCCTGCGCGGGCGAAAAAGATGAAATCGACGCAGAGTTGATGCTGAACCGCACCTTGCGCGGGCTGGATCAGTCCCATCAGGGCAAACGCATTGTTGAACAACCCCTCAGCGGCTGAACCCCTCTGGCATCTTCTCGGCGTTGGCAGCCTTGGCACGCTGGCGGCGAACCGTGTGCTGGCCGCCGGTTTTTCGTTGCGTGTGATCAGTCGTCACACCAACGTGCAGCGAACGCTTTACTGGCCTGATGGCCGTCATTGGCAAGCGACCCTGACGTTGGCGGCGGATGAGCCGATTCAGCGACTGATTATTGCGGTTAAAGCGGGGGATACGGTTGCCGCACTAACGCCATTACTGCCGCGACTGGATCCGCATTGTCATATTCTGCGGCTGCAAAACGGGATGGGTTCGCTGGACAGCATCGACCTGCCGTCGCAGGCTCGCCGGTTTCATTTGCTGACCACGGATGGAGCCTGGCGCAAGGGCAATCAGGTACAGGTAGTGGCGGAAAATCGCACTCTTATCGGTGATGGTTTGTCACAACCACCGAGCTGGCTTGCGCCACTGGCGGCACACTGGCCCGGCTTGCAATGGTGTGAGGATATTGACCGGGCGCAGCGACAAAAGCTGGCGCTGAATGCGGTGATTAATCCACTGACGGCGCTCTACGGTTGTCGCAATGGCGCCCTGCTGGATGGTGGCCCTCGGGAGGCGGCGATGCAGGAATTAGCGGCGGAAGTCGATATTCTGTTCGCGCGATTGGATACGGACTGGCCTATGGATACGCTGGCGCGAAGTCGTCAGATTGCGGTGGATACTGCGGCCAATACGTCTTCCATGCTGGCGGATATTCAGACTGGCCGCGTCACGGAAATTGATTATATCAACGGCTATCTGCTACGGCTGGCGGCAGGGCAGGGTATGGCGCTGCCCGCCCATCAACGTTGTTATGATCGGGTTCGGAAGATCGAACAGAGTTGACCCGGCCATTGACCTTGGCGACATTGGCGCCTAAGGTGGCCGCGCCTTGAGGTGCACTGCCAATCCTGTGATTGATGGTGTTAAACGGGAAGCAGGTGAAATGCCTGAGCTGCCCCCGCAACGGTAACCGGTGATGGGTCATCAAATGCCACTGTGCAACTGCATGGGAAGGCGATGATCCGGCGATAGCCACACCGGGAGCCCGGATACCGGCCTGTAAGGCAACCGTGCGTTGCGCGAATGATCGTGTAACGTGTCCGATGTACGGCGGGTGCATTCGGGAGGACATATTATGTTCACACACCCCCTTCGTTTGACGGGCCTCGCGGCCTCTGTTCTGGTTTTATCGTTTTCTGTTCATGCGGACACCTCTGATACGGGGGCTATGCTGGACGATGTGGTGATTAGCGCTTCACGTATTACACCAGTGGAAGAGTCCTTGCCGGTGGGTGCTGTGGTCATGACCCGTGCCGAGTTAGCCCGCATTCCTGCCAATAATCTTGCCGATGTGCTGGATACGGTGGCGGGCGTTACGGCGAGTCGTTTTTACGGCATTAATGGTTCGCGGGCATCTGTGGACTTGCTCGGTTTTGGTGCCACCGGCACGCAAAACACCTTGCTGTTACTGAATGGTCGACGCTTGAATGATGTTGATCTGGCGGCGGTGGACTTCTCCGCGATTCCTGTCGCGGCCATTGAGCGGATTGAAATTCTTCCCGCCAGTGGTGCTGTGCTGTATGGCAACGGCGCGGTGGGTGGCGCTATTAATATCGTCACGCGCCAGCAGTATGAAACGGGTGCCGGTGTTGAAGCGTTGGCCGGAGACTATGACACTCTGGGCGGACGCTTATATGGCAGCCAGAGTTTCGGGGATCAGGGGGCGGGAAGTCAGAGTGCGCTGGCATCGCTGCAAAGTTTTCGCAGTGACGGTTATCGTGATCATAACGAAACCCGACAGGATAATGCTTTCGCGGACTGGCGCTATAACAGCGCCGATATCAATGCTGCGGTCACCGTGCTGGCGGATCGTCAGCGCTTGAATCTTCCCGGTGCTCGTCGGGTGAATCCGCTAATGTCGCAGGATGATCTCAGTGACAACCCGGAAGGCGCCAGCACGCCAAATGACTGGGCCAAACAGGATGGGGTGCAAATATTGCCCGGTGTTGAGTTGCGTCTTAGCGATACCCTGAGTGCTCATATCGATGGTGGTATGCGAATTAAACGCCAGCAGTATTTTATTGATGGCGGTTTTGGTTATACCAGCTACACCGAAGCGGAAACCGAGAACTTCAGTGTGAGCCCTCGGTTAACCGGTCAGTGGATGACGGGCCCGGTGGGTCATCAATGGATCGCCGGCTTTGATTTTTCCGATACGGCATTCAAGCGGGATGTGGCGCTGGATGAGTCGACCTTTAATCAGCCTATCCATCAAGTGGAGATTGGTCAGCGTACCAGCGCGGTGTATTTGCACGACAGCATGGCCGTTACTGATAGCACTATCGTGAGTGCCGGTATCCGCCATGAGTGGGTCTATACCGATGCCACGGATCGTTATGATCCAGCGGCGCCGACGGTGCCCTGCTGCGGTGATGCACAGGCCGAGCCTTTTGATATCCGTCAGGAAGCGGAAATCTGGAATATCGGTGTTCGTCAGAATGTGGGTGACCGTTTCCACCTGTTTGGCAATGTTGAAAAAAGTGCGCGCTTTGCTTCCGTGGATGAGTTCTTCGAGCTTGACCCGGTGCTATCCGTTACGTCTCTGGACCCGCTCAAGGTGCAGACCGGGCGCCTCTACAGCTTGGGTGCGGCCTGGCAGTCTGGTGGTCAGCGTTCGGTCTTGACCGCCTGGCAAGGGGATTTCAAAAATGAAATTCATTATGACGTGGGCGCGTTTGAAAACGTCAATCTGGATCCTACCCGTCGCCAAGGGGTGTCGCTCAATACCCGTTGGCAGCTCGACAACACGCTCTGGTTGACTCTGGCAGGAAGCTACCAGCGGGCGGAGTTCCGTCGTGGCGCCTATGCGGGTAATGAGGTGCCGCTGGTGCCGCGCCAAACTGGTTATGCGCGTTTTGATTGGTCGCCGCTGTCGGTTGTAACGCTGTCTATTGCCCAGCGTTATGTGGGCAACCAGTTCTTTGACAATGATCAGAGTAACGACTTTGGTCAGCGCATTCCGTCCTACCGTCGTTCCGACCTGGAGTTGAAAGCAACAGAGCCATCGTCCGGCGCCTGGTTGAAGGTCGGCGTCTATAATCTGGAAGATAAAATTGTCTTTGATTATGGCGTGCGCAGCACATTCACTCCGGGAGTTTATAACGCCTATCCGTTGCCGGATCGTCATGTGATGGTCAGTTTGGGGGCGGATTTCTGATGACCGACAAACACCGCATCAATCGGGTGATTACCCGCAGTGGCGATCAGGGTGAAACTGGTCTTGCGGACGGTTCCCGGCCGGCCAAGGATGCGGCGGTGATTGAGGCTATGGGGGCGGTGGACGAGCTCAGCGCCCATCTTGGCCTGTTGCGTGTGCAGGTATCAGAGGCTCATTCGGCGTTGCTGGAGACGGTTCAGCAACGTCTGTTTGAAGTGGGTGCCGAGTTGGCTGTGCCCGGGACAACGCGGCTGCTGGATGAGGATGTGCTTGCGCTGGAAGCGGTTGCCGACAGCATGAATGCCGAGTTGCCCCCCTTGAAAGAGTTCGTGCTGGCCGGTGGCCATCCGGCGGCGGCCCAGTGTCATTTATGCCGGACAGTGGCGCGGCGGGCGGAACGTCGTCTGGTGAGCGCCCAGCGGCAACAATCGGGTAACCCGGTATCTCTGCGTTACCTTAACCGGTTGTCGGATATGTTGTTTCTATTGGCCCGCACCCTGAATCGGGAGCAGGGTGTGGCGGAGTCGCAGTGGTTACCCCGGTAACGAAATAAGGTTGATAGAACCCCATAAAAAAACCGGCACTGATCAGTGCCGGTTTTTTTACTGCGATGAAAAATTATTCAGCGTGGTCTGCTTTGCGTTGTTTTTTGTGTTCGCGGCCTTCTCTGCGGCCTTCTCCATGCTCATGCTTGCCCTTGCGTTTTTCCCAGTGGTCGCGACGATTTTCTCGCATATCGGCCATGGCTTCCCGTTGTGAGGAGTCCAGTATGGCATCAACCCGGCTTTGGGTACGTTCGCGCAGCGCGCGCATCTCATCACGGTGTTCATTGAAAATTTGATTAATTTCTTTGGTTTGCGCTTCCGTTAGCGACAGGTTTTTTTGTATGTGCTGCAGGTAACGTTCCTGGTAGTCATCATGGGACTTTTTACCAGAGCCAGCGCTGGCGATCAGAGGGGCGCTTACCAGTAGTGCGATCAGGAATTTTTTCATGGGGATCTCCTCTTGTGTGGATGGGATCAGTATGGCGTGACAATGTGCAAGGAATGCGCAGGCATCAGGCAGGCTTTGCGGATATGTCAGGGGCGCTTGGTTATGGGAGACCGTCCGGCGCATCCTCCGGGCTATCAGCTTTGAGGGATCCAAGCCGGTATCCGGCACCGTAGACAGAGTCAATAAAGTGAATGCCGGGGAACGCCTCGGCGAGTTTCTGCCGGAGTTTTTTGACATGGCTGTCGATGGTGCGGTCGCTAACTACGCGATGATCCGTATAAATACGGTCCATCAATTGCTGGCGAGAGCGGATATGTCCGGGATGATCTGCCAATGCCGCCATCAAGGCGAACTCGACGCTGGTCAGAGCCACGTCTTTTTGTTCAAAGTGCAGCACCAGTCGTTGGTCGTCCAGTAACAGGCCGCTGTCCTGTGGCGGCGGTTGTTGTAAACGCCGCAGGATTGCCTTGATCCGGGCGATAACTTCCCGGGGGCTGAAGGGCTTACAGATATAGTCATCCGCACCCAGCTCCAGCCCCAGTAATCGGTCCAGCTCGTCAACGCGGGCGCTGGTGATCAGGATCGGCACGCTGGAGAACTGGCGAATTTGTTTGCAGATATCGAGCCCGTCACCATCCGGCAGCATCAAGTCCAGTAACACCACATCGGCCTGCTTGTTGCGGATCAAGGCAAGGCCCTGGGCTCCACGGTCCACGGCGATTACTTGAAAGCCGGCATGGCGACAGTAGTCCGCCAACAGGGAGGCGAGTTTGGTTTCGTCTTCGATAATCAATACGCGGGTGGTCATGTGAGTGCTCATGTTCAGGCTTCCTGATCCAGTAGCACGGTCATTTGCAGGCCGCCGAATGGTGAGGCGCTGGCTTCAATGCTGCCACGGTGGGCGCTGACGATACGCTCGCATAATGCCAGCCCAAGGCCGGCGCCACCCAGTTGACGATTGCGGGAGGCCTCTACCCGGAACAGATGCTCGAACAGGCGCTGGCGGTCCGCATCGCTAACACCGGGGGCGCTATCCGCGATATCTAACCGGGCGCCGCGGTCGGTAGCCTGCATGGTAACGTCAACCCGGCCACCGGGGTCGGTGTACTTGAGGCTGTTTTCGAGCAGGTTATCCAGCAGTTGGCGCAGGCGAGTGCTGTCGCCTTGTAGCATGATCGGATGCGTCGGCAGTTGTATGTTCAGGGTCAGTTTATGGTCGCTAAAGCGCCCACGCATGGCCTCCAGTGCATCACCACACAGGGCGGTAAAGTCGAGCATGGCAAAGCGGTAGCGTAGTGCCCCGACATCCGCCAGCGACAGATCATGGAGATCATCAAGTAGCCGCTTCAGGTGCAGAATTTCCTGATGCAGGGAGCGCAGATGATCCGGGCTGGCAGGCCTGACCCCGTCGATCAGGGCTTCCAGTTCTCCCTGTAATACTGCTACCGGGGTGCGCAATTCATGGGAGATATCTGCCAGCCAGCGCTCCCGTGCGGCACTGGCTTGGGCCAGTGACTGGGCCAGCCGGTTCATACCGCGCATTAGCTCACCAATTTCATCACTGCGATTCTCGGCAATTTTCTCATGATAATCGCCATCGCCCAGCCGACGTGCCAGTGCCGCGCTTTGCTCAATGGGCTTGAGCAGGGCGCGGGCCAACAGCCAGGTGCCAAACAGCGCCAGTAGCAGTGTGGGCAGGATAGTGCGGATCAGGGTTTCTATCTGGCTGTCCCGGAAGTTGCTTGCCAGAGTGTCGCGGTGGCGACTGCCGGCGGGTAAACCGACCCAGCCGACAGTCTGGTTGTCGCGGATGACCGGTGCTAGCACCAGTTCGCTGTTGGGCAGTGTTGGTCCTAATAGCTGAACCCGCTCGTCATCGAGCAGCACCAGAGTACGCGGTAGCTGATTGCGGCCATCCTCTTCGGACCAGATCATCATGCGCAGACTGATCCCGGCAAAGTCACCATGCTCGGCATGGTATTCGGCAAAATCCTGGGACCATTGTTGCAACAGGCTTTGCTGCCGCTCCAGCAGAAAGCGATCCAACCCGCGCTCGAAGCCAAGTTGAAACAGCACCGCCATAGTCAGAACCAGTACGGTGCAGACCGATAACAGGGTGACAAACATTCGGGTGCGTAGACGCATGGCAGTGGGTGAGGCTCTATGGTTGAGTGGGAGGGGTCGCGATTGCACAGCATGCTACCTCAGTCCGCGGCACGGTGGTGTTACTTGCACACTGTTTTCACGATTGCGATACCGGCTTGGGGACGTTGGTTGTGGAGGGGGAGGGTAAACGCGGGGCAAAAAAACGGCGCCAAGAGGCGCCGATAAATGTTTGCTCGGGAGAGCTATCACGGAGATAAACTCCATTACCCGGCCAAAGCCGAGGTGGACAAGTGTATAGAAAGCGTGAAGGACGACATTAGCCACTGGGACAATCATTTTGGCTGCAGGGCCAACTGGCATCATATCGGCACTATCAGAATTGGCATTATCGGCGACCGGCGGGCATCAAGCCGCAGGCACCCAAGACGCGTTGCCAGGCCCGGGAGTGATGGTTCAGGGCCTGCTGATAGTTTGCTAACAGGCCGTTATCACCGAACTGCCGGGCTAGCCAGTCGTCCATCGCCGGGGAGACTATGCCTTGCTGAGCTTGCCGGAGCGCTTGGGTGCTATCGGCCAGCGGTATTGCGGAACGCGACAGGTCCGCCAGCCAGGGCTGAACCCGATCGGCATACACGCTGTAAAACATGCTGTGCAGGTTACGGGCTCGTTCGCTGGCTCGGCCATGGGGGCAAAGCCGCTCGGTGTTAACCTGCTCCAGCATGGTAGCCGCACGCTGTAAATCACGCTGCGCTAGCGCCATGGCATCCAGCAGTACGCCGCCGTCACTGTTTTTGTCTAATGCCTCTAACGCTCGCTCCACCATGGGGTTCAGTTCCGCCGGGGATGACTTGTCAGGTTGGGACATGTCGAGCAGAACAATTTGTTGTGTCAGTGTTGCCATGGCGCTCTGATTGGTTTGCCAGTGAGGCGCCAGCGGCGGTGTTGCGGGAACCGGTCGCTGGCGAAAGAATCGGGCGACTTCCGGTCCGGCGAAGCTGATATTCCAGCCCCGAGCGGGGAGGTCGCGACGTTTTTCCGCCACAATCTCACTGAGCCACTGGGCCATATCCGGGTTGTCCTCGAGAACCTCGCCGCTCAGGCAGTGCTCAGCACCGGCAATAAACTGCAGCTCATGCTGCAATCGCAGGGAGCCCGCCTGAACCCGCCCAAGGCTGCTATTACGCTCGCTGACCAGATGGATTAAATCGCAATCGGTGAGCGCCAGATAACGGAGCAGGCCGGTTCGTTGCTGGGTGACGGGCTGGGTCAGTTCGCGTTGACGAGGATATTGAGCTCGGGTTGCCGTGTCGGCGGCCGGAATGGGTTCACCGGTAAGGCGCGCCAGCCGGGTGAGATAGTCCTGCCAGAGGGCCTCTCCCGTTTGCGGTCCGCAGCCAACGACCAGCATTAGTATGGCCAGCAAGCCACCGCGCAGGACTTGCGCTGACAATACGACCCGCTTTGTCTTTTCCCTGCTTGTGTTCACCGTAGAAACAGCCATAACAGTGTGGTGTCGAACCCGGGTGTTTGATGATGTACCCGACAGGGTGGAATTTCCGTTAATGCTTCTGTGAGCCATGCTACTGCAAATCCGCTGTTGATAGGCGCTGGTTCCCGTTAACCTTCGCTATTGACTGCTATTGCACAAACAACGGGCTGTATATGCAATCTCTTGATCCTCCTCTGCGTTGGCATATTGCCGGTCTGGCCGGGCTGATGCTGTTGTTGGGAGTCTTCCATGAATCGGTGAATCCGTGGTTGGAATACAACCGGGAATCCATCGCTGACGGGCAGTGGTGGCGTTTGGTCAGCGGTCATCTGGTGCATATGAACCTGTGGCATCTGGGCATGAACTTGTCTGGTTTTTTACTGTGCTGGGTGTTTTTTACCGATCTGCTAACGCGGGCGCGGCTGTGGTTATGGCTGGGGGTGTCGATACCCGTGGTCAGCGCGGCATTCTGGTATCTGGATACGGATCTTTACGGCTATGTGGGATTGTCCGGAGTTCTCCATGGTTTGCTGATGATGTGCTTGCTGCTGGGGTTTTGGGGCCATCCGAAGCTGCATGGCCTGTTACTGGTGCTGATTTCAGGGCGGCTGATCTGGGAACAGATGCCCGGCTATAACGTGCATTATCTTCAAGACACCATTGATGGTGCCGTGCATGTGAATGCACATCTTTATGGTGCACTGGTGGGCGCGGTTCTCGGGTTGGCATTATTGTTCTGGGAAAAGCGCAGGGCGCAGAATCTCGAAAAACCGGTGTGAAACGTGGCAAGAAAAACAGGGATAGCGCAATCAGGCACAAAAAAACCGGCTAGTTCCTGGTTGTTAATGCTGTTTGGTCTGCCGTTCTTTGCTGCGGGTCTGGCGGTGCTCTGGTTCGGCCCGTTTGGCGCCCTGTGGCAGCACGCCCGCAGCGCAAACTGGGAGCGAGTGCCGGCCTATCTGGAGTCGGTGGCACTGGCCAGCCATCGGGGAAGTGACAGCACCACCTATGAAGTGACGGCTCGCTATCGTTATCACTATCAGGGCCGTGATTTTGTTGGTGAGCGTGTCGGTTATGACAGCGGCAAGGACAACCTTGGTAAAGACCATCAGCAGCTGGAAGCCCGCCTCAAGGCGTATCAGCGCCGTGGCCAGCCGCTGTTGATCTGGGTAAACCCGGCGCAGCCGCAGGAGACCTATCTGGTGCGCGAGTTGCGCTGGAAGAAGCTGTCTTTTATGGGCATTTTCGGACTGATTTTTGCGACGGTGGGTGGCGGGGTGATTTATGCCGGGTGGCGGGTGCCAGTGGCGTCCACCGCGCCATTGGCCAGTGGGCCGATCTATTCCGCAGAACGCCGCCGTCACTGGTTCTTTGTTGGTATGGGGCTGCTGTTTGTCGCCATGTCTTCTCCAGGATTATTAGCAATTCCCGAGGAGCTGGACTCTGGTAATACCCTGATTCTGGTGGTGCTGCTATTTCCTCTGGTTGGTCTTGGTCTTCTATGGAGCGGGTTTCGCGGTTGGCAACGTTGGCGTTTCTACGGGCCGATGCCAGTGTTGATGGACCCGCAACCGGGGCAGTTGGGTGGTGATATTGGTGGCCGCATTGAACTGCGCATCCCCTGGCAAAGGGAAAACCCCTACCGGATAACCTTGCAGTGTTTGCGCTCGCAGGTTACCGGCAGTGGCAAAAATCGCAGTCGTAGCGAATCCGTGGTGTGGCAGCAGGAGCAGGTGCCTTTTATGGAGGCCCGAGGTACGGGCACGGAGTTGCGTTTTGTGTTTGAGCCGCCGGACAACCTGCCGCCCACGGAGTCCTATGGTGATCGTTACCACCTCTGGAAAATTCTGCTGTGCGGGCCTCGTGAACCGGTGTTGCTGGAGCGTACCTATACCATTCCGGTGGTGATGGGCAGAGGACGCTCCCGCGTGACGCTCCCGGCTCGGCATATCAGTGAGCAACAACAGCGCTCACGGGTACGGGCTCTGGAGCAGGCAGACCGTCAAATCCGTGTCACTCAGCAGCGTGGTGGGGTGCAGGTGCACTCCCCTTTTGGACTGCATATCGGCATGAAGCTTGCGCTGTTGTTGTTTGGCCTGGTGTTTGCGGCGGCTGCCACATTTTTATGGCGGCAGGCGCTGCAGGAGGGGGGCATGCTGTGGTTTATGGCCGGGATGTTTTCCCTGTTTGGCTATCCGATGCTGCTGTCGGGCCTGTTTGTCACCGGGCGCTCGTTAACCGCGGATATTCAAGGACAAACCCTGCGCACCATACGCTACTGGTGCGGAATTCCACTGTGGCGAGGCCAGGTCAGCCTGTCGCGGGCGGACCAGTTGACGCTAGAGACGGGGGCCAAATCCAGTGATGGCCGCCGTCATAGCGAATATTTTCATCTTCAGGTTGCGGAGCAGGGCCGTCGTCTGCGGGTGGCGGAAGATATTGCCGGTCGTGAGGCCGCTGAGGCCCTGCGCGATAGCCTGATCCAACTGCTGCGGTTGCGCTGAGTCTGCTAGACTCACCCCATCGTTTTTATGAACTTTCTGCGTCGAGAGCACCCATGAACAAAGATCGGCTGATCATTTTTGATACCACCCTGCGTGATGGCGAACAGAGCCCCGGTGCCACCATGGACCGCGACGAGAAGCTGCGGATTGCTCGCGCTCTGGAGCGCCTGCGGGTGGACGTGATCGAGGCCGGTTTTGCCATTGCCAGTCAGGGGGACTTTGAGTCCGTTAAGGCGATTGCGGATACGATTACCGAGTCCACCGTTTGCTCTCTGGCGCGGGCCAAGGAAGCCGATATTGATCGTGCGGGTGAGGCACTGAAGAATGCTGCCAGCGGCCGAATTCATACCTTTATTGCCACCAGTCCGATCCATATGCAGCACAAGCTGCGGATGCAGCCCGATGAGGTCATTGAGGCGGCGGTGAAGGCGGTGAAATATGCCCGTAACCTGTGCGCCGATGTGGAGTTTTCCTGCGAAGACGCGGGGCGTTCGGAAATCGATTTTCTGTGTCGCATTATTGAGCAGGTGATCGACGCGGGAGCGCGCACGATTAATATCCCGGACACCGTGGGTTACGCCATTCCGGAGCAGTTCGGTCGCACCATCAGCCAGTTAATTGAGCGCGTTCCGAATAGTCACAAGGCGGTGTTCTCGGTGCACTGCCATAACGATCTTGGTCTTGCCGTGGCGAACTCATTGTCGGCGGTGCTGAATGGTGCCCGGCAGGTGGAATGCACCATTAATGGTTTGGGCGAGCGCGCTGGTAATGCATCGCTGGAGGAAATTGTTATGGCGGTGCGGACCCGGGGTGATCTGTTCCCGGTGGAAACCCGTATCGATACCACCGGCATTGTGCCGGCGTCCCGGTTGGTCTCCACTATTACCGGTTTTCCGGTGCAGCCCAATAAGGCCATTGTTGGTGCCAACGCCTTCGCCCATGAGTCTGGTATTCATCAAGACGGCGTACTCAAGCATCGGGAAACCTACGAGATCATGCGCGCGGAAGATGTCGGCTGGCACACCAACCGCATGGTGTTAGGCAAGCATTCCGGCCGCGCTGCATTCCGTGCTCGTCTGGAGGAGCTGGGTATTACTCTGGGTAGCAACGAAGAGCTGAACGATACCTTCCATCGCTTCAAGGAACTGGCGGATAAAAAACACGAAGTGTTTGATGAAGACCTTCAGGCCCTGGTGAGCGATGTAAAGCGGGCCACCGAAGAGGAGCGTTTTAAGTTGGTGTTACTGGAAGTGGCTTCCAAAACCGGCGAAACCCCGGAAGCCCGTATTGTGCTGAACGTGGATGGTCAGGAAACCGAAGCCAGTGCCGAAGGCGCCGGCCCGGTGGATGCCACCTTCCGGGCGATTGAAAAAATTGCTTCCAGCGAGGCTGAGCTGCAACTGTATTCGGTAAACGCCATTACCTCCGGGACGGACAGTCAGGGCGAAGTCACCGTGCGTTTGGAGAAGGGCGGTCGTATCGTTAATGGCCACGGTGCGGATACCGATATCATTACCGCTTCCGCGAAAGCCTATCTGGATGCCCTGAACCATTTCGCTGCCGGTGTGCCCCGCGCTCACCCGCAGGCGGCGGATGTTTAATTTATGAATGAACTGCAACGCCAGCGTTATCTGAAGCAGATGGGCTTCACCCCCTGGGTGGCGGCGACGCCCTTGCCGGGGGCTGCGCCCTCGCCATTGCTTGAGTGGCCTGCGCGTTCGCAACCCTCTGCGACGGCGGCTCAAAACCCGCCAGCCACACAAGAAGTCCAGCCGGTGGTCGCAAAACCAGCGGAGTCTGCTGAGAGCATAGGCGAAGCGCCGCCGATTGATATCGCCGCGCTGCTCAATAGCCCTGCAACAGCGTCTGTCTCTGAATCGGTTAGCACTGACGGCAAGCCTGCGCTGAAAGCCGAAAAAGCGCCGGGCCGAACTGAAGAGGGGCTGAATACGGGGCTGATGTTTACCCTGCAAGCTCATGTGGCTGGTGATCTGCATGTGTGGGTGGAGCAACAACAGGCCGATGCGCCGTCGCTGTCCCGCGATGAGTTATTTCTGCTGAACCGATTGCTTGGCGTACTTGGCGGCACGCCGCAGGCGGACCCGCGACGGTTGGTATGTGTGCCCGGTGCCGGTCAATCGATGACCCCGGAATTGGCGCGGCCTATGTTTCAGGCCTTTGCTCGTGGAGTACTCGGAAAGGACTCGCAAACACGTCTGCTGTTGTGTGCCCGCGAGGCCACGATACAGGCATTGTTCGATGGCCCGCATTATCAGCTTTGGCAGCAAGGCAATCTGACTTGCCTGCCGGTGAGCGCATTGGCGGAAATGCTTGGCGATCCTTTGCAGCATAAACGTAACAGCTGGAATGCCATGCTCCGCCATGGTTTTTATCAGCGCCATGGCTGAGTTTCATGCCGGCTTTTGTAGCCGCCCGATGACCGATGCGGATATTGATGCCGTGGTCGCCATTGAAGAGGCCAGCCAGCCCACACCTTGGTCGGCGCAGGTATTTCGTGATTGCTTTACCTCCGGCTATCGCTGCGACGTGGTGACCCGCGATGAGCAAGTGGTGGCATTCATTGTCGTGTCCTGGGTGCTTGATGAAGCGCATCTGTTGAACGTTGCGGTGGCTCCCGCCATGCAGCGACGCGGTGTGGCCTGGGCGTTGATTCGCGACAGTATCCGTCGTTGTCAGGAGCGCGGTTTAACCCAGATGTATCTGGAAGTACGGGAAAGCAATACGGGGGCACGGGCCTTGTATGCGCATTTGGGATTTGAAGAAATTGGCCAGCGTCGCAATTATTACCGTACTGTCGGTGGTCGCGAAAATGCGGTGCTGATGATGCTCGGTTTACGTTGAGGCTATCGCTTACTGCGATAGCTCCCGGCGCTGCTGAATCAGTCTATCCAGCGCAGTGGGCAGAGCTTCCAGCGATGGGCTGATGGCATCCCGAATTACTCTCTCCACGGTGGGCATAATTGAGCGCGCCAGCAGTTTTGGCACTCCGGGTAACTCATGGGGAGCCACATCCAGATCCCCGACAATACGCATCACCGTACCGCTGTTGTGGTTATCCAGCAGAAACCGCCCTTGGCAGCTAAACAACTCGGGCATCCCTTCGGTATAAAACAGAAACTCAACCTGTCGAGCTCCTTCGTGCCAGTGGGTGTCGGAGCGCACCTCGTCCAACAGATTTCTCAGAAAGGGCCGGGCCACGCCGGGTACCACGTCATGCTCAATCCCCCAGGCATAGTGAGCCTGTCCGGCAGCGTCGGCGGCACCCTGGCGGGAAACTTCGCGGATATGGCGGACATTCGGTAGACCAGCGGACAGCAGGCAGAGGTCGTGATGTAGTGAATGCCAAGCCTCGTCGAGGTCCACGGCAATGATCTGTTCGAAATGCAGAGCAATGGTCATGGGTTCAACTGTGGTTATGGTGGTGACTGTTTTTACCCGAGTATTGGAGCCCCATTGGATAGAAAAACGTGGCAGATTGCCACCTCGGCCGGGAGGTCGCGAGGAACCGGGCAGGCGCAGAGATAACTCGCTATAATGCCGCGCTTTATGACCAGACAAGCCCGGAACCCATGAGCCTGCTCGACGAAATTCGCCAACGGCGCACCTTCGCCATTATTTCCCACCCGGATGCCGGTAAAACCACGATTACCGAAAAGTTGCTGCTGTACGGCAACCTGATTCAGACGGCGGGCACGGTAAAGGGCAAAAAATCCGGCCGCCATGCCACTTCCGACTGGATGGAAATGGAGAAGGAGCGGGGCATCTCGGTGACCACCTCGGTGATGCAGTTCCCCTACAAGGGTGCCATCGTTAACCTGCTCGACACCCCCGGCCATGCCGACTTTTCCGAAGACACCTACCGTACCCTTACCGCCGTCGATTCGGCGCTGATGGTGATCGACTGCGCCAAGGGCGTGGAAGAACGCACCATCAAACTGATGGAAGTGTGTCGCCTGCGTGATACCCCCATTCTCACCTTTATCAACAAAATGGACCGCGAAGTACGCGACCCCATTGAAGTGATGGACGAAGTGGAAGACGTGCTTGGCATTCAGTGCAGCCCCATTACCTGGCCCATTGGCATGGGTAAGGACTTCAAGGGCGTGTACAACCTGCTGACCGACACCACCGTGTTATATCGCTCTGGCCAAGGCCATACCATTCAGGAAGTACGTGCTATCCAAGGGATTGATAACCCGGAACTGGATGCCGCCGTTGGCAGCTATGCAGCAGAGTTACGTGATGTTCTGGAGCTGGTGCGCGGCGCCAGCCATGAGTTTGATCTGGAACTGTTTCTGGCCGGCAAACTGACGCCGGTCTTTTTTGGCACTGCATTGGGTAACTTCGGCGTCGATCATTTACTGGATGGTTTGGTGAAGTGGGCGCCAGCACCATTACCACGAGGCGCGGAAGAACGCAGCGTCAGCGCGGAGGAAGAAAAATTCACCGGCTTTGTGTTCAAAATTCAGGCCAATATGGACCCGAAACATCGTGATCGCATCGCTTTTATGCGGATTTGTTCTGGCCAGTACCAGAAAGGCATCAAACTACTGCAGTGCCGCACAGGGAAAGATATACGTATCGCCGATGCGCTAACTTTCCTTGCCGGCGAGCGGGAAAATATTGAAGAAGCCTTCGCCGGTGACATTATCGGCCTGCACAACCATGGCACCATCCAGATTGGTGATACCTTTACCGAAGGTGAAAAGCTGCGCTTCACCGGCATCCCGTTTTTCGCCCCGGAATTGTTCCGTCGCGTGGTACTGCGTGATCCGCTAAAGAGTAAACCCCTGCACAAGGGACTCACCCAGCTATCGGAGGAGGGCGCCGTACAGGTGTTCTTCCCCTTGAAAAACAATGACGTGATTCTCGGAGCCGTGGGTACTCTGCAGTTCGACGTAGTAGCCCATCGCCTGAAAAGTGAATATGGCGTGGAATGCGGTTACGACGTAGTGAGCGTCGCCACCGCCCGCTGGGCCGATGCGAACAGCGAGCGCGAGCTCGACAAGTTCCGTGACAAAGCCTATGAAAATCTCGCTCTGGATGGCGCTGGCCATCTTACCTATCTGGCCCCCACCCGCGTTAACCTGCAACTGGCGCAAGAACGCCACCCGGAAATCCGTTTTCGTGAAACCCGCGAAATCTGACGGCATAACGGGGAGTATCTTCCCCGATGCTGTCGAGCGGGTGCGATCCTCTGTAATTGTTTGTCGCGCGATTATTGCGTTTACAGCATCGACATGAGAGAACCCGGAGGGTAATCGACGTGGTCGGGTTGAAAGTTTTATACCGGGCAACTCACCCAGAGGCCTTTCAACAACCCTTCTGTAAAGAAAGACAATAGCATTAAGTGCAATTCGCTGGGTATTAGCAGCGACATTGCGTTTTGTTGCCAAAAAAGACAAAAAAGCAGTCACATCCCTCTCGGACAGTTCCAGTGGGTGACGTTTCCCGTGATAGCGAATATAAAACAAAATCCAATACCAATAGGTTTTCTCAGTGCGACGGCTGTAATGGTTTTGACGCATCACTCTTGTGAACTGTTCTCGTAGTCTAGGTCCCGCAAAGACCCCAAGGAGTTATTCAGAGGTGCTCTAGGCGGCTTACCTGTTAGCTCTTTGTCTTCCATTGATGTCATCCTGAAATCGAAAATACTGATCAAATGAGCAGTTTAAGAAAAAATCGAAAATCGATGCTTCTGAAACACATTTTGTAAGCTTATGCTTACATCAAATGTGTTGATTTCACTGGATAATCCAAAATCATTGAGAAGTGCGCTGCGGGATAGGTAGTGCGCTGTGTTTTCGCGATAGTGCAGCGCGCTATCTAATTGCTGTTATCTTCAAAATCGATCATCAGGGAGTTAAATATGATTTATAGAGCTGTAATTGCTTTTATTTTTTGCATTTGCTCTTCAACCGCCTTATCAGCAGAGCTGGCGGACGGTAAAACATATAGGCTGACTGTAACTGCTGAAGTAAAGAAGGTAGGTGACACAAACACTATTTATACGGCAATGAAAAATAATAAATTTGAAGTCATATCAAAGAAATCAAACGGAGACTATATCGTACGTTTTGATCGGATTTATACATCCACGTCTGCTCATTTGGTAAATAGTAACTGGGTAAAATGGGGCGAGATGTATGTGCTTCCTACCAATCTCGGAAGTTCTGTTGAGGTGACTAAAGTTGCCAAGGAGTCACTTACAGGTTTGTCTGCCGGACCATTGATTGTCCCTTTTAAGTATAGAACTGGGAATGATTCTCTTGCCGGAGACGCTACTATCGGCATGTACGCTGGACTTACCTTCGAGCCCGGTTGTACAAAATCTAACTGGTGCTTTAGGTTTACCCCTTTAGTTTCTGCCGGCATTTCCCAGGTATCCGTTGCTAGTGGAGAGGGCACAGAAAGCAAAACATCCGCCACTTGGGCAGCAGGCTTTCTTATAACCAACTGGGCTGACCTAAATATTGGTGTAGTCTATGGCCAAGATCGTATCGGAGATAAAGAGTGGGAGCACGAAGGAGAGGGATGGTGGAGTGTCATGATTGGGTGGGAGTTATAAGATAACAAGGTCAGGCACAGCGACGGCTTTTTCGTTGCGGCTTCGCCTTCACTACAAAGCCGCGCGTGCCGGCGGCGTTAGAATTCCGAGTTACCCACAGAGAGTAGACACCCTTTATAGTTAGGTAGCCCCTAAACGGAGGTGTGTCATGGCCAAGAAGCAACGCCACGCATATACGGAGGAGTTTCGCAGGGAGGCAGTACGTCGATCGGATCAACCTGGCAGTACGGCAGCATCAGTTGCCAAGGAGCTTGGGCTGCATCCCGGTCAGATCTACAACTGGCGCCGCCAGTTCTCCCGCCTTTCCGAAAAGCAGTTTAACAGCCTGGCTGGCGTCGATTACTCGAAGCCGGAGTGCGAGGAAGTGCGTCAGCTCAAGCGCGAGCTGAGTGAAGCCCGGAAGGAGAACGAGTTCCTAAAAAAGGCTGCTGCGTACTTCGCGAAGCTCCAGGAGTGAAGTACGCCCTGATCGCCGAGCATCTGGGGCAGTATCCGATCAAGCTGATGTGTCGGGTAATGGAAGTGTCTCGGTCAGGGTTCTACAAGTGGCGCAAGCGCCCTCCCAGCGCCACGCAGCTGCGCCGGGAGGCCCTCAAGAGCAAGGTGGTTGAGCTGTTCAGTGAGTTCAAGGCGCGCTACGGCGCGCCCAGGCTGGCAGGGGAGCTGAAGGACGCCGGGCTGCCCTACTCGAAGAACTTTGTAGCCAATATCATGCGGTTACGAGGGATGCGGGCGCGTAACGGCAAGGGCTTCCACTATTGTCCGGCCAGCCCGACGATGATCAATATGGAGTATAACCTGCTGCGTCGCCGCTTCCATGCAGAGGGCCCGAATCAGAAGTGGGTAACGGACATTGCCTATATCTGGGTTAACGGGCGCTGGCTTTATCTGGCGACGGTGATGGACCTGTACTCCCGGGCCATCGTGGGGTGGAAGCTCGATACATCGATGACGGAGAAGCTGGCAATGGATGCACTCAGGATGGCCTTTGCAAATCGGAATGTTCAGCCTGGGCTGATCATTCACTCGGACCGCGGGGTGCAGTTCCGCTCGGTCAAATATCTGGACCTGGTTCGATCACAGGATTGCAGGCCGAGCATGAGTCGTCAGGGCAATTGCTGGGACAATGCGGTGATGGAGTCCTTCTGCAGCCGCCTGAAGGTCGAGCTGATTTATGCGGAGCAATATGCTTCCATCGAGGCGGTGCGATCCGGTATCTTCGAGTACATCGAAATCTTTTATAACCGCAAACGGAGACACTCTGCTCTTGGTAATATCAGTCCGGCAGAGTTTGAGCGCAGGTGCGCATAACCGTGTCTACTTTTTGTGGGTAGGACCAAGGAACTGGCAGCGTGCAAATCAATCCTGATAAGAATTGGTATAAATCAATAAGCGAGAAAAAAGCACTGCCCACACGCTGCCCATATGCCTCTGTAGAGCGATGCCCTCGATATTTCCAAAGCGTTGCTCTTCACGAAGCAACAGGCGGCACTGCGCTTGATCCAAAAGAAGAAAAGCGGCTAACCGAAAAGTGGGAAAATTCAGAGCTTTGGCCAAGGCTTCCAGAACAGGCTACCTCTGCATTTATTGCAGGTGAGAAATTATCTTTTATTTTACACTTCTGTCCTGAATTCACCTATCAGCGTTTTGGTTTATTTTGTACTGGAATTGGCTTTCACACAGATGAAATTGATAGAGATGCAATGCATGCCTTCCTGAAGCGGGAGAACGTCCCAATGGAAGACCCTAGATGGTTATACGCACATGTAACATCAGAGCATTACTCAGATTGCGATATGTACTCACTTATTCAGCATTCAAAATCACCCTTTGACAACAATCAAAAGACAGAGCCATGGTGGAGAGAACATGCCGCCAAAATTGTTGTTGGCATAGCAATAGCACTTGCAGGGGCAGTATTTAAGTTATGGTTCTCGTGAGCATTCTTCTAACAACTGGTTCAAACCGTTCGCTTCGCTCACTGGGACGGGCTAAAGCACGCTCCTTAACCAAACATTATGTGTATAGGGGTCAGCGATAGTGACAACGTTTAAAAGAGTTCTTTGGATAGCAAGGTTTGTCATAGGGGCGCTACTTTTTGGTCTTTTCGTAGCTTTTGATTTTTTTGAACCCTCTTC
>PGZG01000211.1 GCA_002840115.1 Gammaproteobacteria bacterium HGW-Gammaproteobacteria-14
AAAGAAGGGCACGAACTCGCCATTGCGCAAACGCTCCAGCACATCTGACATTCTTTCTCGGGTGGAGAGTTTTTCCCGTGATACGTGATGACTTTCAAACATGTCCGCGCGATGCATAACATCTTTCAAAGCCAGCAATAATTCTTTTAAATCCACATCCGGGTCGGCGCGCTCACGACTATAGTCCGGTCGCTTGGCCTGCCCCACCCAGAAGTCCCGCTCCAGCCGTGGCAGCTCGTCAATATCTTCCGCCGCTTTCTTGAACCGTTCGTATTCCTGCAAACGACGAATCAGCTCGGCACGGGGATCATTTTCCTCATCGCCCTCTTCCGTTTTCGGACGTGGCAGCAGGCTTCGAGACTTGATTTCTCCCAGCATGGCGGCCATGACCAGATACTCTGCCGCCAACTCGAAATTGAGCGACTTCATCAGCTCAACGTATTGCATATACTGGGTAGTAATTTCCGCCACCGGGATATCAAGAATATCCAGATTCTGGCGCTTGATCAGATACAGCAACAGATCCAACGGCCCTTCGAATGCTTCAAGAAAAACCTCGAGGGCGTCCGGTGGGATATAGAGGTCGTCCGGTAACTTGGTAATGGCTTTGCCATACATCAAACCGAAGGGCATTTCGCTCTGCTTCGGCTTCAGAACGGCAAGGGCCGCGGCGGCCGCAGCCACGCGCTCCGCCTGCTGTTCAAGCGCTTCGAGCGTGTCTTCCGCAACGTCCGATGGGTTCATTTTCTGGTTCCTCATTCACGGTGCTCACGCACAGTGGTGGATGACATGACTTTACAGGCTAGCGCCACAGGCGCCAACGGCTCATCCCCAACCTTGTACACAAATACATGCGCTCGAGCATATCAGCCCGACCATCCGGCAAATCAACTACGGTATCTCAGCCCCATGGCCTGACGAACTTCATCCAGGGTGTCCCGGGCCGCTTCACGGGCTTCTTCACAACCTTCCGAAATAATGCTGCGCACCAGGTCCGGGTTCCGGGAATGCTCTTCAGCGCGCTTGCGGATCGGCTCAAGCTCGGCCTGCACCGCCTCGATCACCGGCTTTTTGCAATCCAGACAGCCAATGCCGGCGCTGCGACACCCTTCCTGCACCCATTGGCGGGTCGTTTCCGAGGAATACACCTCGTGCAACTGCCATACCGGACACTTGTCCGGGTTGCCTGGATCGGTCAGGCGCACCCGCGCCGGATCCGTTGGCATACGCCGAATCTTGGTATCCACATCCGCCGGCTCTTCCCGCAGGCTGATAAAGTTGCCATAGGACTTGGACATTTTCTGACCATCCAGCCCGGGCATTTTCGATGCCGGAGTCAATAACGCCTGGGGCTCTGGCAGAATAATTTTGCCGCCACCTTCCAGATCGCCCAGCAATCGCTCCTTATCACCCAGCGTGATATTGGACTGATCGTTGACCAGAGCCTGAGCAATGGCCAATGCATTCTCGTCACCGTCCTGCTGATACTTGCGACGGTTATCGGCGTAAATCTTTGCCTGCTTTTTGCCCATTTTGCGAACAGCAGCTTCGACCGCTTCTTCAAAGCCGGGTTCACGGCCATAAAGATGATTAAAGCGACGCGCCAGTTCACGGGTAATTTCAATATGAGCCACCTGATCCGCCCCCACCGGCACCTGACCGGCGCGGTATAGCAAAATATCGGCGGACTGCAGCAATGGATAGCCAAGAAACCCATAGGTGGACAGATCTTTCTCTTTGAGCTTTTCCTGCTGATCTTTATAGGTTGGCACCCGTTCCAGCCAGCCCAGCGGCGTCATCATGGACAGCAGCAGATGCAGCTCCGCATGCTCCGGCACCTTGGACTGAATAAACAGGGTCGCGGAACCCGGATTAACACCCGCCGCCAGCCAGTCAATTACCATCTCCCAGACCGCCGCTTCGATATTTTGCGGATTTTCATATTCGGTGGTCAGCGCGTGCCAGTCGGCGACAAAAAAGAAGCATTCGAACTCATGCTGGAGCTTGACCCAGTTTTTGAGCACGCCGTGATAGTGACCAAGATGCAGACGGCCGGTGGGCCGCATACCGGACAAAACGCGCTGGGAAGAAACCACTGAACTCAAAACAAACTCCGGAGGATCCAAAAGAAGGTGGCGATTATAGCGGGTTGCGGGGGCCCCATGACACTGCTACTGGCGGCTGGTCAGACATTGCAGGCAAGAAAAGAGGCATAGTTCGTAAGAATGCAGGTATCACTGGCAAAAAGTCAGAAGATACGGTCCACCGGGCCGGCTCCCTCACGAACAATCTCCGGTCCGCTTTCATCCACCAGAGACACCACGGTGGTCTCCTCCAGGCTACCAAAACCACCATTAATAATCAGATCTACCCGGCCCTGCAGGGCCATTTCGATATCGTAGGGGTCGGATAAGGGGAACTCGTCATCTGGCAAGTGCAGGGTCGAGGTCATGATCGGACCACCTATCTCAGCCAGCAGCGCCTGACAAATGGCATGGTCCGGCACCCGAATACCAATAGTGCGCTTCTTTTCATGCATTAGCCGCCGGGGCACCTCGCTGGTACCCTGCAAAATAAAGGTATAAGCCCCTGGGGTATGGGATTTCAGCAATCGGTAGTCGGTATTGCTGACCTTGGCATAGAGCGCCAACACGGAGAGGTCAGCACACAGGATAGAGAACTGGTGCTTGTCATCCAGACGCCGCAACCGAATCAACTTCTCGAGAGCGGCTTTTTCACCAATACCGCAGCCCAGCGCATAGGTAGTATCCGTCGGATAGGCAATCAGCCCCCCCTGACGGATCACATCCGCCGCCTGACGAATCAGGCGTTGCTGAGGGTTATCGGGGTGAATATGGAAGATTTGCGTCATAGGGCGGCAATTCTCGGCGCCAGAGGCGCCTCTGGCAAGCGGTCAAACAAGCTCTGAACCAGCGGCATACCCTCGGGTATCGGCGGCAAGCGCCCCAGTTCCAACCAGCTCTGCTGGGGAGTGTGAAAATCCGACCCCCCTGAGGCGTGTAGCGGAAAGTCACGCAAACACTCAGTTAACAGGAGCTGCTGCTGAGCATTCAGGCCCGGCGTTAATACCTCCAACCCCTCACCACCCGCGGCGATAAAGTGTTCCAGGCAGCGCCGTAACTTACGGCGGGTAAA
>PGZG01000212.1 GCA_002840115.1 Gammaproteobacteria bacterium HGW-Gammaproteobacteria-14
CCCATCACCAGACGCATCATGCCCCAGGCTTCCACTGAAACCATCATCGGGTGTAGCAGGGTGACAGCACAAGCAATCGCAGCAAAGGTGGCGAAGGCACGAATGTGCCCCACATTACGAATAATCGCCGTGCCCCAGGTGGCTCCAAAAACGAAGCCCAGCGAATAGAGCGCGAACACCATACCGATGCGCGCATCACTAATACCTTCTAACTCAAGGCGTAGCGACACCAGTGTGCCGAGCATCGCGCTACCACTAATCAGCAGCGCAAGGCTCATAAAGAGAGCAGCGAGGGAGAAAACAACATTAGCCATGGGCGCTAGTCTAACAACACCGCCCATGAATTTCAGAGGCAATTGAATCCAATCACTGTCATATTAAGGTGGCCGCAGTAGCGCAAAACAATTTTTTACAATGACCCGCCCTATATATGCCGACCAGAATGCTACCCGGGCAGCCCTAGACGTCGTGCCTCCATACGCCGCAGGAACTCAAGCATCACCTGGCGATATAAATCCTCACCCAGCCACTTATCTTCTACACCGGCATCAATATTCGGATTGTCGTTCACCTCGACCACCACAACCCGATCACCACACTGCTTTAGGTCAACACCATAAAGACCATCGCCCATCAGCCGTGCCGCTTTGGTCGCCACACGCAGCACCTTGGCCGGCACTTCCTGAATGGCCATGGTTTTGTAACGGCCACTTTCAGTCTTGCCGCTATCCTTGTGATTATAAATCTGCCAATGTCCCTTGCTCATAAAGTACTGGCAGGCATATAACGGCTTTTTCGCTAACACTCCGACCCGCCAATCATAGTCGGTATACATATATTCCTGAGCCAGCACTACCGCACTCTGCTTGAAATACTCAATCAATGCCGCCTCAAGTTTTTCAACACTATCTACCTTGCTGATGCCACGAGAGAAAGAACCATCGGGGATTTTCAGCACCACCGGAAGACCAATATCTTCCACCAGTGCAGCAGCATCCGTTTTCCCCTCACGAAACAAAAAACGGGTTTTCGGCACCGGCACTTTATGGGCCTGCATTAACTCGGCGAAATAGATTTTATTGGTGCAACGCAAAATGGAGCCAGGATCATCCATCACCACCATGCCTTCTTTTTCGGCCTTGCGGGCGAACTGATAGGTATGATGATCCAGTGCCGTAGTCTCACGAATAAACAAACCATCGTATTCCGCCAGCCGGGGATAATCCTCGCGACCTATTAACTCAACATTAATCCCCAGCTCAGCGCCGGCCTTGATAAAGCGCTTGAGTGCCACAGGGTCAGACGGCGGTAATTTTTCCGCTTCATTCACCAGCACGGCCAAATCATAGCGGTACTTACGACGGCCGCTGGACTTGCGCCATACCTTGGCATTGAACACTTCCAAGGCGACCGCGAATGCATCCTCTTCTTTGCCCTTGAGCTGATGAATGCCCACCGGCTTTACCGACTCAATAGTCCAGTCATCGCGGCGACGGAATTCCAACTGCAGGATAGGGGCTGGCAGCTGATCGAAAATCTGCCGTGCCAACTCCTGAATACCCTGATGCTCGGTCTGGCCAAAATACAGCTTGATCGAAAATCGGTCTTTTTCCTCACTATGCTTTTTCATGGCCTTATCGAGCGCCGTATCGAACGACTCGAAATGCAGCCCATAAAGCGCCTTGCGGGACAGATCATTGACCGTACGCACAGAAGGCAATACTCGATGGCCGCGCGCTTCCGCCAGCAAGGAGCAGTAATAACCCGGGCTTAAATAGCGATAGCTTCGGCAGAGATTGATAACCTGCACCCGTCCCGGAGGGAACTGCGTAGTACCATCAAGATACTCGCGAGCCGTCATCAAATGACGTGCCGGGTAATAGGCATTCCAGTCTTTGATATCTTCGACAACCAGAACAACGTGGGTCATTGCGCTCCCTGTATCAGAACAGAGTCAGTGAAAGGTAATCCACTTTAGCTGCTTGCCCCCACCCCTCGCCAGAGGGTATTGAAAAAAGCACTGGAAAAAGGATAGCGAGAAATGACAAGCGCCGCCGACAGGGGGTCGACGGCAGGATCAATAACCGTAACTCCCCTTCTCTGCATCGGTCATGGTCGCAGGCTTGGCGGCCGGATGCCCCGCACGCTCCAATGCCTGCTGAACTTCTGGCGGCATATACAGCTCATCATGCTTGGCCAGCACTTCATCCGCCTCGAAGTAGTCGCGGCGTAGCAAGGTGCCATTGGCCACTATCCCCTGCCCTTCGCGAAACAGGTCCGGCAAAATGCCATCGTAGCGAACCGTGAAGCTCCCGGCGCCGTCGGTGAGGTCAAACAATACTCCAAGGCCGTCGGCTTCGCGGCGCACGGAACCATCAACCACCAGACCTCCCACCCGCATACGGGCCTCCAGAGGGGCCTCGCCATTCACTACCTGTTGCGGCGTATAGAACAAATTGATGTTCTGGGTCAGCGAGTAAAGCACCAGCCCAATGGCAGCACTCAAGGCTAGCACCACACCGACAATAATCAGTAATCGTTGTTTACGCAGTGGATTCATTGATGTCCTCCGGAAAATGGCATCAGAGGCCTCCTTGCTCACGCCGCATCAAGCGGCTGATCTCAGTTTTAACGACCCGCTCGCGACGACGAGCCAGCCACAAGTTAGCACCCACCAGCAGTGCGAAAATACCGTACGCAGACCACACATAGGGACCGTGAGCCCCCATCTGTAAAAAGGCACTGAATGAATCGAAATACATCAGATACGCTCCCGAACCCAGGCACTTTTGCGTTCACGCCACAGTAGCTCGGCGCGGGCACGCCACAGCACTGACACCGCAAACAACAAATAAATCCCCAGCATGCTGATCAGCAAAGGGATCAGCATGGCAGGCGGCATGCTGGTGTCACCGATGATCTTCAAGGTGCTGCCCTGATGCAGGCTGTGCCACCACTCCACCGAGTACTTCACAATCACCACATTGATCACACCAACCACCGACAGTAATCCCGCCGCCCGCCCGGCCTGCCGGGGATCAGGAATCGCGTTAATCAGCGCGATAACCCCCAGATAGAGAAAGAACATAATCAACATGGAGGTCAGGCGCGCATCCCACACCCAGTAGGTGCCCCAGGTCGGTTTACCCCAAATAG
>PGZG01000213.1 GCA_002840115.1 Gammaproteobacteria bacterium HGW-Gammaproteobacteria-14
CCGCCAGTACACATACCGCTGGCGCTGATAACCACCGCCGGGCGAGTGCTTCCAGCGAGATGGCGGACCATTTTCTGGTGAGCCATAGCGCTGTCAACGGTTAGCAATTGATCGAAACTCAGCGGGTTACGGCCATTAAGCACCTTTTTCAAGGCTTCGACTTCCCAGAATGGAGTGAGCTGTCGGTATACCTCGGTGAAACGGCTGGCTAGTGGTGAGTCAAGAATGATCGGCAGCTGATTCCAGAGGAGCCCGTCGACGACCTGCTTACTGCCATTCCGATAGATGATGTCTTCGAGCTCATACAACAGCTCCTGGGTGCGGCCAATGCTGAACGCCGGAATCAATACCGTGCCCTGATCTTGCAATGCTTTTTTCAGAGTGGCCTCAAGACGTTGCCGACGGGTTTTGCGGTTTTCATGATTTCTGTCACCGTAGGTGCTTTCGATCACCAGAATGTCGCAACCATGGGGCGGTTTGGGCGCCGGTAAAATCGGCGCATAGGGAGCGCCGAGGTCTCCGGAAAAAATAACGGTGGTGGTATTCCTATCCTCGCCGACTTTGCACTCCACATAGGCAGACCCCAGGATATGCCCTGCCCTTTGCAGACGCACCTGCAAACCCGGGAAGATGGTTTGCCACTTCTTATAGGGCAGCGGCCGCAGCCGGGATTCGATTAGCTTGATGTAGCGTTCGACACTTTGCGGTTGCCGGCTAAAGCTGAGCCTGAACGCATCGTCAAGAACAATGGGCAGCAATTTTGCGCTGGGTTCACTGCAATAAATTGGCCCTTCAAAACCCGCCGCCAACAACCAGGGTATACGACCCACATGATCAATATGCACATGGGTAACGACCAGTGCCTGCACTCGGCTGATATCGAAGTCGATTTGCAGGTTGTCGGCACTGGCGCCGTAGGGGCCAACATCACTGCCCTGAAACAGCCCGCAATCGATCAGGATGCTGCGGCTCTGGTCTGCAACCAGCTCATGACAGGAACCGGTGGTGCCGGTTACGGCACCATGGTGAAGAATGTGCGGGTATTGATGTGTGTCCATGGGAAATCCTTTCCCCGTAGAAAATTACTTATCTGTGTAGCGGTCGTGATAATAACCGTAATACCCGTAACTATTGGCGGCGCGTTTTTCCATACAGTTAAGAATAGCGCCCTTAACAGTAACGCCATTTTGCTCAAAACGCTGACGTGACAACTCCAATTCGGCCACCGTATTACGGCCAAAGCGCGCCACCATCAAACTGGTTCCGGCATACTGGCCAATGATGGCAGCATCTGTCACTGCCAGTACCGGCGGAGAATCGATAATAATCAAATCATAGGCAGCGGAAACGGTGCTAACCAAGTTAGCAAACCGTTCATGCATCAGCAACTCGGCAGGGTTGGGGGGGACCTTGCCTCGAGGCATATAATCCAAATTCGGCAACACCTGCGGAGAAATCACCTGGTCCAAAGACATTTGGCCAGACAAGTAATTGGAGAGCCCCTCTTCACTGAGTTGACCAAAGTACTTATGCAGATGGCCTTTGCGCATATCGCCATCAATCAATAGCACGCGCCGATCAATTTGTGATAGCACTGCCGCCAGATTTGCGGAGATAAAAGATTTACCCACCTCTGGGCTCGGGCCGGAAATCATTAATACCCGGTTGCCCGCGTCCATCATGGCGAAATGCAGGCTGGTCCGCAGGCTGCGCAAAGCCTCTACCGCTGGGTCTGTGGAGTCAGACAGCGCCAACAAGCGATGCTCAGGAGAACGATCACCATGCTGTTTTATGCTGGCAATAACATTGCTGATCTGATTTTGCTGCTCTGATAGAGGAATCGTGGCATACACCGCCAGACCTGTACTTTCAATTTGATCCGGCGTTTCAATGCCATGACGAAACACAGCACGGACGAGCACAATACCAACACCAACGACCAACCCCAGCAATAATGACAGGGTTACAATTAACCGCTTGTTTGGCTTAATTGCTCCGGGAGTACTTTCCGCCCGGTCAATAATACGAACATTACCGACGGTGCCTGCACGCATCACCCGTAGTTCTTGGGATTTGTTAAGCATCTGAACATAAATTTCCTGATTAACCTGGACATCACGGGTTAACCGCAACACTTCCTGCTGAGTTTCCGGCAATTCCCGCACCTGCTCACTCAGTTTTTCTTTCTCGTCACGAATGGTTTGTTGTTGCTGAATAAGCGTCAGAAAGGCTGGATGCTCACGGGTATATAAACTGGCCAGTTCTTTTTCCTGAAACAGCAATTCATTTTCTTTGGTCTCCAACCCCACCAGACGAGTAAGCACCTGCTGAGTTTCAAAGGACATATCGATAGCACCGCTTTCCAGCCGGAAGCTGTTAAGCCGGTCTTCCGCCACCTCAAGGTTGGCGCGAATTTCAGGAAGCTGCTTCTCCAGAAACTCCAAACTTTTTTCCGCCTCAGCAGATAGTCGCCTGATATTCTGCACTAGGTAGGCATCAGCAATCGCGTTGAGAATTGCCCGGTTTCTTTCTGGAGATGGACCGGTAAAGGAAATATTTAAAATACCACTACCACGGCCCTGTTCGGAAATCGCCAAACCGGAGCGGAGAGTCGCGATTCGACTCAGCCGCGACACCTTGACCAGCTCCACCACCTCATCTGCAGGCAGTGAGAATCTTTCCAGATTCAAGGCAATACGACCATCAGCAGATGACAGCAGCTGCCCCGCCGAGCCAGCAAGTACACGCTGCTCACCGAGCATCAATTCATAACCCTGATTGGCCGCACGCAAGTGAAACACCGCACCTTCCAGAGCAGCAGGCACCACAAACTGTGTCACTCGAATATCTGCCTTTGCATCCACCAGCGCAGCAAACAGCGGCCCCGGCTCCGCCGCTGGTGGCGGTATCATAAAGCGGCCAATCAATGGCGGATTACTACGGCGCACCAAGACTGTCATGCCCAAGGTATCTACTGCCTCCCCCAGCACCATCCGTGAGCGCAGAATAACCGTTTCAGCAGCAACAGAGCTTTCCTGCTCCAGCATTTTTGACAGCTCGGTAAACCCAGGCACCCCGCTTTGCCGTTTCTCGACTTGCAGCATCGCATCCGCGCGATAAATCGGTGTTAGCGACACGGCATAGAGCGAAC
>PGZG01000214.1 GCA_002840115.1 Gammaproteobacteria bacterium HGW-Gammaproteobacteria-14
ACCGGCCCCCTGCAAACCAGCCATCATGATCACCGCCGGTGGCTTGACCGCCAAATCAAGGCCGACATTACTGTCGCCCATGACATGAACCATCTCGTCATTAACGATTTTGACGAAGGCCTGTCCCGGATTGAGGCTTTTTAATACCTCAGCGCCGAGGGCCTTTTCCTTCACCTGATCGGTAAAGTCCTTGACCACGGACAACGCCACATCCGCTTCCAGCAAGGCCTTGCGGACCTCCCGAAGGGTATCGCGGATATTATCCTCAGTCAGTTGCGTCTGCCCGGTAAGGCCGCACAGCGATTCGCCAAGACGTTCGGTAAGATTCTCGAACATGGTGTTCCTCCAGCTAAGGGGGCGGATTATAGCCATGGGGGCACCGTGACGTCATGCCACACCTTCAAATAGCCTCATCCCTGTGACACACTCTCTGCGCCTTACGCTCCGACAAAGCAGAGCGTAACCCGCTTGCCGAGGACTCCATGCAAACCGCACTCTGGACCGGATTGGTTGCCAGCACCCTGTATCTTGTTGCCAGCCTGCTGGCCGCACGGCAGCTGCGTGGCAGCGAACCTCCCCAGCGGATCAGCTTCCTCGGGCTAGGCACGCTGGCGCTGCTATTCCATGCCTGTGCCCTATGGCACCTGATCGTTAGCGAGCAGGGCGTGCACCTCGGCTTTTTGCCGATGGCCTCGTTGATCGGCGCCTCCGGCGTTGCCATCGTAATCTTTTCGAATCTATACCGTCGCCTGGAGTGGGTCAGCCTGATGGCGTTTCCCTTTAGCGCCCTGACCATTCCGGCGGCACTGTTTATTGACACCGGCTACCAGCCGCACCCCCTCGCCCACGGCATTGGCGGCCATGTGCTGCTTGCGATTCTGGCTTTTTCGGTCCTCGCCATCGCCACCTGCCACGGCATTCTGGTGTTGACCCAGCATTACCAGCTCAAACATGGCCATATCCGCGGGATTATGCGAGTGATGCCGCCCATTCAGGTGATGGAGTCCATACTCTTCGAGCTGTTGTGGGCCGGCGTTATCCTGCTAGTGCTCGCTATTGGTGCGGGCTTTCTGTTTGTCGATGACCTCTTTGCGCAAAAAATCGCTCATAAAACCATCCTCACTCTCATGAGCGCCGTACTCTTTATCGGCCTGCTTGCCGGGCGTCATTTCCTTGGCTGGCGCGGCGTTACCGCCGTCCGCATCACCGTAGCGGCCTTCGCGTTGTTAATACTGGGGTTTTTCGGCTCGCAACTGGTGCTTGAGATTATCCTCAAACGTTGAGGCTAATCGGGATTCACTTGACAGCCTGAAAAGCCAATCGGGACAATAGCCCCACTGACAGCCACAGGCATTTTTCTTGGACAGCTCCTATCCGGCGTTCTTACTTGGCGCCATCGGTTTTCTGATTCTTGTCTCCGCATTCTTCTCCGGTAGCGAAACCGGCATGATGGCCCTGAACCGCTATCGGCTGCGCCATCTCGCCCGGCAGGGCCACCGCGCCGCAATGCGAGTGGAAAAAATGCTAAAGCGCCCCGACCAACTACTGGGCGTTATTCTTATCGGCAACAACTTCGTCAATAACGCCGTAGCCACACTGGCGACGTTGCTGGGTTTGTACTGGTTCGGAGAGTTAGGCACTGCGCTGGCACCCGTGGTGATCACCATCGTCATGCTGATTTTCGCCGAAGTCACCCCCAAAACCTATGCCGCATTACGCCCGGAGAAGCTGGCGTTTCCGGCAAGCCTGATATTAAAACCGCTGCATATTGTGTTCACGCCGCTTATCTGGTTCGTCAATGGCATTGGTAATGGCCTGCTTAAAACCCTCGGCGTTAATACGGAGAAGCCGCATAACGACCACCTTTCCCCAGAAGAGCTACGTACCGTCGTAAATGAAGCAGGCGGACTGATCCCGGAAGCCCATCAGCGCATGTTGCTCAGCATTCTTGATCTGGAAAAGGCCACCGTCGAAGACATCATGATTCCGCGTAATGAAATGGTCGGCATTGATATTGAAGAAGATATCAGCGACATCATAGAGACTCTTCGCACCTCCCAGCACACCCGCCTACCTCTCTACCGCGGCGACCCCGGTAACATGGTAGGCATTATTCATCTGCGAAAACTCACCCGGTTGTTGCTGCGTGAGGAAATTAACAAATCGGAAATACTGCAGTACTCCGTTGAGCCCTACTATGTTCCGGAAGGCACCCCCCTACATCAGCAACTGATTAATTTCCAGAACGTCAAGCGGCGCATTGGTGTAGTTGTCGATGAATATGGCGATGTTCAGGGACTTATCACGCTGGAGGATATTCTCGAAGAAATTGTCGGCGAATTCACCACGGATCTGGCCACATCCAGCACAGAAATCCACCCGCAGGAGGACGGAAGCCTGGTCATTGATGGCACCACCCACTTGCGCGACATTAACAAAGCGCTCCGCTGGAATTTGCCGACTGACGGACCGAAAACCCTCAATGGCTTGATTCTTGAGCATCTGGAAAACATTCCCGACAGCAATACTTCACTGCGGATTGGCGATTACCTGCTGGAAATCCTTCAGGTTAAAGACAATATGGTGAAGGCGGTGCGGGCCAGGCATATCAGCATGCTTGAAAATCAGCCCTGACACTTTCGGAAGCCCACCAAATCCTGTCGCAAAAGCTCCATCAAGAGCAAGCAGCCCTTGCGGCAGGAATACCCACTCTATAGCGAGTGCGTCATGGCGGCGGCAGGAATTGTTAGCCAGAAAATACCTCGCAACTCACCGGCAGAAAAACCGGTAGCCTTATCATTCGGATAATGCTCCGCCAATGCCGCCTGCACATCACTGGAAAGCTCACTACCATGACAGGCACCGCACATCGGCGCCGTCATAATCGGTTCGACGTAGGCAACCACTCCCTCGTCGAGATCCATTACCTGAGGCTGCCGGTCGTCGCTGGCAAGATAATGGTCAATCCAGTGCTGCTGCCAATCGTTCGGCGCATTAGCCGGGTTACGCACCCGATGGCTGGTACGACCCAACGCCATACCCTCCGGTGTCACTGCTTCGGCAATTGCTGGAGCTTCCAGACGGCAGACATCAATGGCATTGACCGCGCCCTCCGCCAT
>PGZG01000215.1 GCA_002840115.1 Gammaproteobacteria bacterium HGW-Gammaproteobacteria-14
GCCGACCATTCTGCGAGTTTTCCGTACCCAGGATACGGTTGACGAACCGACATTGGGGATTGCCTACCAGAGCGCGCTTTCCGGTGATTTCCGGTTCTCTGTGGCGCAAACCGCCGCCAGCCCGAATGCTCGGGAAATGGTGCCTTTCTTTAATGCTAACGAGGGAGTGCACTTCGGTAATGTGGATGCATTCCTGCCTATCGGTAGACTGCACTCTCAGGCGATTACCCTTGATACGTTCGGTACTGAGGGTAACTTTCAGGTCACATTGACACCGATTCCCAATATCGCCGCAGTCTATAACGATATTTATTGTGGTGCGGCAACTTGCGCCACCAATACCGTTACCGGGATTGATACCAGTAATTCGCTGGTGGCCATCACCAATCCCAACCCGGAAACCCGTGGCTATATTCGTTGGGGGGATTTCAGTAACCCGGCTAATTACATCGCCCCCAATAATGGAATACGTTTCGTGACACCTGCGGGCGGTGTAACCCATATAGGTGTGGCGCGCATAGAGGGTCTTTTGCTTCAGTCTCTCACGCTTACCACTCGGGGAGCGGGATCATGACAATGCGAAATATTGCCTTTGAATCATTTCGATGCCTGTCTTTGGCTCTGGTATCTCTGTTTGCCATTACAGCTCATGCCATGCAGCCCATGGCGGAAGAAGAGATGGGCAACACCCTTGCGCAGGATGGTGTGTCGTTACGCCTTGAGTTGCTCATTAACGCGAAACCCGATGGTTCACCGATGAACGGTGCGGCGGGAGAAGAAATTGACTGTGGCGCACCTTCTGACCCCTGCCGTTTCGCATTGCAGTTCGCGGGTCGTGATGATAAGTGGCTAGTGTTCAAAGGCTATTCCGGTATTTTGCGAATTAACGATATTCGTCTTGATGCTCAGGAGCAGATGGTAGGCGTTGGCTCCAATCCGGCTTACTTCAATATAGCCAAATTCCAAGGTGTTGGTGGTGGCTGCTTGTTACCGGGTGGTTGCACCGTGGCGAACCTGAATAGCTTGCCTGCGCTACGTCTTTCCTATCCGGATACTACGCCAGGCTTTGCCACGGGAGCTAACCCTGCGGCTCAGGTGAGCTCCGGTTTTACCAGTCTGGAGATCGGTATCATTCTTTCCGGTGTTTCGGTGGAGTTTGGTAACGAATCGGTTGGCCCGCTTGCTAATGCCAATGCGCCGTTCCTTGGTTTCAATGTGGGTGACGTGGCTTCGGCAACGGCACCTTCAAAGATCGCCATTGGCGGCAATGCTTTGATATTCGGATTTTAAAATGGCTGATCGCGTGGATAAACACACAGGATATTTGACGATGAGGTCACGGCAGCGAAACGCGCTCCATTATGCTTCCGGCGCGCTATTAGTTGCCGCTTCCGCAGCGTTGCCGGCCATGTCGCCGTTGGCAGATGATGAAATGTCTTCGTTTGTGGGGCAGGATGGCATTGCGATTAATATTGATCCCGGTGCTCAGATATCCGCCGATGAAATTGAGTGGCGAATGGATGCAGCAACACCACAGTCTGCTGCGCTGCTGATTCAGGACCTGGAAGCCTCACTGCAAACTGGCCCGGGGTTTACCGGGGCAGGCTTTGAAGTCGATGTCGGCGGCGATGGCAGTGAAGGTTACATGGTGGTGCGCGGTAGCTGGTCTGGATTGCAAGCCAAGATCGGTGCTTTGGGGCACAGTTACTATCGTGATACAGCCCCGCTTGTTGGCGGCGAGCCGGATCGCACTCAGGATCGCTCCGTAGGGATGTTCGGTATCGAGTCTACTGGCTCTTTGACCATGGGCGGGAAGGGCGGCCTGATGTCTTATGGCAATCCTGGTGACCCCGCTACCGCTCAGTCAATATTCGACCTCACCAGTCAGGGTGAAATTTTTTATCGTCAAAGCACGGGTGTTGGTGCCCCGGAAATCAGCTTTGGTCAGTTGGATTTTGGTTTCCGTTTTACAGATGGAGCAGGCAATCCGGGTCTCGGGCGCTTTGGTATCTTTAATGATCGCCTGACCATCGCCGGTGATAACCTGGATTTTGACCTTAACTTTGATTTGTTTTTTGCACCTTCCACGGTCACAGAGTTTGATAAAGCGTCCCGTTTGCCAATGATCGTATTTGGCTGGGAAGGCGGCATACAGAATGCCGAGATCTCTCTTGGTGCGGGTGGTATTGGTACAGGTGCATCAGTTGATGCTTCGATTCCGTCAGTGTTTCCCGGGTTACAATACTTCAACTATGAAGGCCAGTACGGCACCCGTAGTGAAGGCTTGAATATCAATGCCCAGTGGGATTTCAGCGATGACTTCCGTTTTATTCTGGGACAGGCATCCGGCGAGCGTATTCGGGTGGACTTCTTTGACTGGCGTCGAATGGGTGCGGGTACGCCCGGCGAAGCGGCCTATGATTTGCGTATTCCGCTGATTCTTGATGCTATTGGTCCCGGTGCTGGTGCTGGCGGGCTATGTTTCGGTGGTAGCCAGCCTACCTCCGGATCTTTAACGGGCGCTTCCTGTGGTGTGGTCGGTGGCCAATTCTACAATGTTCCGCCGAAAAACAGTGCTCTGGCAGTGGTTATCCGAGATGGTGGTTTGCACGCCTACAACACACAGGCATTGGTAAATGACGTTGATGCTTTCGGTGATCCAGTGCTGGACCGCTTCAACTGGAGCCTGCTTTATACCTTCGGCAAAATTGACGCTAACCTCTACTTCTATCCGGATGGCGGTTTCGATGCTGTTACGGATAAATATGCAGGGGCTCTGCGCAGCGATGTATTGCTCACCATCCAGTCTCCCGGTTACTGGCGTGCGGCGCAGGCTAACTTTGATCCGGCGCGGGATGCAGGTATTGATCCTAATGCGCAGTCACGCTGGGCAACCAACACCCACTTCATGATTGCCGATACCGATATCAATAAAGTTGCTTTGGGGCTCAACCCAACTCAAGCGCAGCTGGACAGCCGTGAGGCCTTCGGTATTGGTATTCTCAATGCGGACTTATTGTGGCGGGTTGATGATTTTGTCATTTCGTTGGTGGGAAATACTCCCGCCCCAACCGCAGATACCAACAGCTCCGATTTTTATCGTTCGGACGCCAACTTC
>PGZG01000216.1 GCA_002840115.1 Gammaproteobacteria bacterium HGW-Gammaproteobacteria-14
ACGGCTTTCACAGTGCCCGCAGCCGGGGCAGTGTAATTAACGCCCTCGCATTTCTTGTCGGTGAACAGCAGCTGACCCTTTTCGACCTGATCGCCTTCCTGAACCGCCATAGTAGGCTTCATGCCAGGATAGTCAGGGCCAAGGATAGCCACGGTACGAATAGAGGGCCCGTCAGTAATGCTCTGACGTGGTTCTCCGCTGATGGGAAGATCAAGTCCCCGCCTGATTTTGATCATAGCTTCTCGCCCAATTAATGGTTCCGGGATCATGTTCGGGACAGGCCCAAACCGGTGAAGCAGCGCCGAAATCGGCCTGTTTTATGGCGATTTCAGGAATAACAGCCGCAGAAGAACCCGTGGAAGCCGGGTTGCAGCGCGCGCCATTATAGGGACACCCCCGCAGGGTTGCCAGCCAAAAGGCGTATTAGCGCACCGAATCTACGACCTTCACGTCACACCGCCTCATAACGCCGAAGGCCCGCGAGCAGCGGGCCTTCGGATTGACTTTAGTCCTGCGGGAAAGACGGATATTCCACCCCGGAGACCTGCTGCAGGATACGCATAACCTGACAGCTGTAACCGAACTCATTGTCGTACCAGACGTAGAGCACGCAATGATTGCCATTCACAATCGTTGCTTCAGCGTCAATCACCGAAGCGTGGCGCGCGCCCACAAAATCCGTGGACACCGCATCCGGCGAGCTGACGTAGTCAATCTGGCGCTGCAATGGCGAATGCAAAGACACCCAACGCAGGTAGCTGTTGAGCTCTTCCAGATTGGTTTCTTTTTCCAGCGTCAGGTTAAGGATCGCCAGAGAAACGTTCGGCGTCGGTACGCGGATAGAGTTACCGGTCAGCTTGCCCGCCAGCACCGGCAAGGCCTTGGCTGCAGCCGTAGCGGCACCGGTCTCGGTGATCACCATATTCAACGGTGCTGCACGACCACGGCGAGGCCCCTTGTGGAAGTTATCCAGCAGGTTTTGATCGTTGGTGTAGGAGTGCACCGTTTCCACATGGCCATGAACAATACCGAACTTGTCACTCAGAGCCTTCAGCGGCGGCACGATGGCATTGGTGGTACAGCTGGCCGCAGAGATAATGGCGTCTTCGGCGCTAATAGTGTCGTTATTAACACCGTGAACGATGTTTTTCATGGCGCCCTTGCCCGGCGCTGTCAGAATGACACGGCCAATACCGGGGCACTGAAGGTGCTGGGATAACCCCTGCTCATCGCGCCAGATACCGGTATTATCAATCAGCACCGCATTATCAATGCCGTATTGGGTGTAATCGATAGTGGCAGGATCGTTCGAATAGATCACCTTGATGAAGTTGCCATTGGCGATAATAGCCTTGTCATCTTCATCGATAGCGATGGTGCCGGCAAACGGGCCATGGACGGAATCACGACGCAGCAAGTTGGCACGCTTCTGCAAATCCCCCTTGCCAGACTCCCGTACCACAATGGCTTTCAAACGCAGGCCATTGCCGGAGCCCACCTTTTCAATCAGCAAGCGGGCCAGAATACGGCCAATACGGCCAAAGCCATACAGCACAACATCGGTTCCTGCCCCCAGCTCTTTCTTCGCCGCCACCGCACCGGCCAGCTCCTGGCGGGTAAAATCTTCAATACTTTGGCCGCGGTTGTCCTTCTTGTAGGAGACAGCAATCTTGCCAATATCGATACGGCTGGCACCGAGATCCAGCTTCATCACCTCTTGAAGCACCGGGAAGGTATCGACCACGGACAGCTCGGCGTCTTCGATCTGTTTGACGAACCGATGGGCTTTGAGGATCTGAATAACCGACTTGTTTTCCAGCGAGCGGCTGTACACCGTGATGGTGACATTCTTCTCACGGTACAAACGGCCGATCATGGGAATCATGGTTTCGGCGATTTCTTCGCGGTTTTTCCAACGTCCGAAATGGTCTTCCAGCTTGCTCACGGTCGCGCCTCTCAAGGTGGGGGGTTCGGGGCGCGCATTCTAGCCGCAAGGCCCCATCCATTCCACCCCGTATGTGCTCTATTGCGGCACTGGACTGACCAGTCGCCTGCAAGCAGGCTCCTACGCTTGCATTTCCCCCGGCCGCAGACGCATTAGGCCCTCCTGGGCCACAGAAGCGACCAATGTGCCGTCTTCCGCATAGATCAGGCCCCGGTTAATACCACGGGAACCGGACGCACAGGGGCTATCAGTGCAGTAGAGCAACCATTGGTCGGTTCGCAGTGGCTTGTGGAACCACATGGCATGATCCAGACTGGCGGCCTGCAGCTGCGGCTGAAAAAAATGCATGCCATGGGGCAGCATTGCCGTGCCCATCAGGCCAAAATCCGAACAAAAGGTCAGCAACACCCGATGCATGGCCTGATCCACATCCAGAAGCTCCGGAATACGAAACCAGGTCATGCGCTCCGCGGACTGCGGTGAAATATCAAACGGGTTACGGGGCTTTACCGGGCGAAACTCCACCGGCCGCTCCTGCAAAAAGGCATTACGAAATGGCTCCGGGATATTGGCTGCCACCTGCTTGCGCATATTTTCGTCACTGTCCAGCTCCGCCGGCATCGGCACATCGGGCATGCTGGACTGGTGCTCAACACCCTCTTCCTCAACGGCAAAACTCGCCGCCAGCGAAAATACCGCCTTGCCGTGCTGAATAGCATTCACACGACGGGTGGTGAAGCTGGCACCATCCCGAATCCGGTCAACCTCATAAATGATCGGTAGATTGAAGTCACCGGGACGTAAGAAATAGGCATGCAACGAATGCACCGGACGGTCCGCCGGGACTGTGCGGGAGGCAGCCATCAAAGCCTGCCCTGCCACCAAACCACCAAAGATACTGCGCTGCCCGGTGGCACGGGTCTGACCACGGAACAGGTTCTGCTCCAGCGCTTCAAGCTGGAGGATATCAAGCAATTGCTGAACGACCGGGCGCATAGAGGCACCTCATTACTACGGAAGCTGGATTGTACCCGCCTTTCTCCTTAGCTCAACGCGAACAGGATGGCGTCCCCACGAGAACAGGCCACGCCCTCCTCACATGCAGGCCAAGGTGGTGTCACCGGTTTATTGGGTTAGAATCCCCACCCTGCTGTTTTCCCCTGCTGCTTCTG
>PGZG01000217.1 GCA_002840115.1 Gammaproteobacteria bacterium HGW-Gammaproteobacteria-14
AGAGCTGGGCCTGATCATCGAAGGTCACCTGAAGAAGAAAGGCGGTGCTGGCAGCTTCACCATGCCAGGTCTGTTCAAGGTCGTGACCAAGCACAAGCCGGCTCAAAAAGCCCGCAAAGGCATCCATCCGATCACCAAAGAACCGACCACCTTCAAGGCGAAGCCTGCTTCCGTTCAGGTTAAAGTACGTCCGCTGAAGAAAATGAAAGACATGGCGCAGTAATAAATAATTGCCATGACCTGTAGAAGAAGCAAATAAAAAAGGCGGGAATCCCGCCTTTTTTATTACCTCAAATACACGGGTAAGCCGCTACACAGACATGCGCTCCGCGAATAACCCCTGCCCCGCCTCCGCAACCCAGTCCCCGAGACGCACCGTAAAACCCTGCTTTTTCAATTCAGACGCTACTGCAAGCATATAAGCCATATCGGCATCCACGCGACACAGGGAGAAGACCTCCCGGCCGAATCGGGTAAGTCGGTATACCGGCAAGCGGAAATCATCCTCGGCACTGCCCCCCTCAACAAAAATGGCTTTATTGGCACAGGCCAGAATCGCGCTAAAACCCTCAGAGGTAGACGATATCAAGGTCCAGGATTCCGGGCGTCCATACACCCCACGCAACAAACCAAGCTCTTCCAGCTGCTCGAACATTGGCAAATGCAGCCCCGGGGAAAAGTAGGAGCCGGGGTTACGATAGATAAAACCATCAAAACAGAGCCTTGCACATATATTGATCATTTCCATATCTGCCCGGGAAATGGTCCGCAAGAACTCCATGGTACGCACCGAGTAGGTGCTCGGCTTTAACACCTCTCCGGCGAGTAGTCGTGCCCAGTAACGCTTCAACGGTACCGACACGGCATCCTGAGCACCATCGCGCCAGCGCACCAACCAGTCCGGATCCACCTGCACCGACGACACTTTATCCAAAGGCAAGTTACGGCATTCCTCTTCAGCCAGAATCGCGATATGACGAATTGCCAAATCCCGACGAACACTACGCATGGCGCTGTCCCGGTCCGCCCAGCGCAGCAGCTTTGCGGTATCCAGGGACTCCACTGGATCATCAAAGCCGGCAGAAACAATGACCGAGCTGAGTTTGATGCCTTCCATAAGCTCATCATCTGCAGCCTCACGCAACTTGCCGTCTTTATTCATACGCAAGCGGCCATCAATCAAGGCCTGGATTTCATGCTGTACTCGGGCAATTTCCCGGAGCTCTCGGGCCCGGACGGTGCGTCGATCCATATTCCGCCGCCGAATCTCCCTCGGATCTGACAACCCTCGCACGCCCTTGCCGTACAAGGCGTGCCAGAGTTTGTCGATATAGTCATCAAAACCGCTCATTCCCTCTCTCCGCTCATCCACCCACCAGACTGACACAGGCCTTTTGTCGCACTTGTTATTGTCTCTATAATAGTGCCCCCCAACCCAGAGGAGCGAGTCCGTGAATCGCAAAGATAAAAAGCAGGTCATTGGCGAGCCCATGACCGACGAGCAAATTCGCGCGTTTCTGGACGTTCAACCCGAAGCGGGAGAAAGTGCCGACTATCATGCTCTATTACGGGCCTATCGTAGCCTGCGCGTCGATGATTTTGCCCGTTTTCTCCACTTCTTCCACAGTTCCGGCCGAAACTTGCTTGCCACGGACACCAAGGGTCGCCCATTCACCGATCTGCTGGCCCAGCATCGTCAAGGGGCGGAGTATCTGCACGTCATGAAAAGCATGCCTAAGGATCGGCCCTGATATATCCCCATGGGGGCAACCATAAGCCCTTCCCCCCAGCCAGACCAAGCCTCTGCCGAGGTGGCTAAAAAACACACAAAAACTCCCCTCCAAAAGGTCTGTTCAAAACAGACATTGCATGGCAAGGTATGGCAGAGAGCGTGGGTTGTGCCTGCGCTAATAAACAAAACAACGATAAAAGAGCCTACCGCCGATGCGATATCAGGAACTCTCCCGCTGGCGCCTTGTTGCGCTAATTGTACTCTGCGTATTTTCCCTCAACGGCTATGCCGACGATGACGACGACGATGACGACGACGAAATGGACGGCGTCACCGCCGAAGAGCTGTCGATGGAAAATATCCCCGTCGATGAGCGTATTTTTCTTATTCGCTGGAATAACGCTCCCTTCGACAAGCGTTTTTTCACCTATACCGATGCCCAGATCAAGGAAAAATGGGATTACCTGATGCGCGGCCTGCGGATTCCTTACCCATCCGCGGAGTATATTCAGGCTCAGTCCATCAAGTACCCCTTTATCCTCGAAGGCATAGAAGGGTTTGACGGTGATTTTCAGGCCCTTGAGCGCCGCTATATTGAATTGTGGCGTAAGTTTTTCGCCGGTGATTTCCAGGGGGCGCGTAATGAAGGCATGGAAATGGGACCGATTGGCCTGATCCCTGCGTTGTTTTCCCAGCTGATGTACGCCATCTATCTGGCAGACCGTCAAACCGAAAAATATATGATGCTTCAAGACGTTGCCGACCGCGCCCTCATTTATTTTGATCAGGTCACCGAGATTGAAGAAGACCCGGAAATTGAGACATTAGCGGCCGCCGTACGTCTTGGCTATGCCTATGCCATTGCTCGTATCGCGGAGGAGTCCCCCATACCGATCGTTATCGCCCGTGGTTACATTGGCAAAATCAAAGGTAACTCAGACCACATCACAGACCTCGTTCCGGATCACCCTTTGGGTCACGCCTTCCGGGCCGGTGTTGACGCGGGCATTATGCGTCGAGTTGGCCGCTTCACCGGGCGCATTACCTATAATGCACGCTCTACGGTGGTTACCAGCTCATTTAATAAAGCACGCAAACTGACTCCGGATATCCCGATTGTGGCTTATGAGTATGGTAATGCTCTGCTGTATACGCACCGCAATCGCCAGTTGAATGATGTGCTGTCTCTTTTGGAAGAGGCCTCAAAAATGCAACCACAGTTCTCCATGGATGCGCTGGATACCATGTATGCTCACAAGCGCCTTGAGGAAGTTCGGCTGTACGCAAAAAACTATCGTAGTTTCCGTCGTTTTGAGCGGGATCGCCGTCGCTTCTCGCGTATTACTGACCGCAACCTTACCAGCGTCCTGAGTCCCATTA
>PGZG01000010.1 GCA_002840115.1 Gammaproteobacteria bacterium HGW-Gammaproteobacteria-14
ATGAATAGCCAGCAGCATGTTATTACACAGCTTCGCGGTCTGGCCGGCACCATGATCACCGGCACGAAACACCTTCTTACCCATGCACAGCAACACGGGCTCAGCACTGCCAACATCTTCCTGCGTGCCACCGCAAATAAATGTCAGCGTGGCCGCCGCCGCACCCGCCACACCACCGGACACGGGAGCATCAATCATTCGCCGCGCACTGTCTTGAGCGGCCATGGAAACGGTTTTTGCCGTTGCTGCATCAATGGTGGAGCAATCAATAATCAAGGCGCCTTGAGGAATATGGGCCAATATTCCGCTTTCCACCGAATGGTGATCACCCAAATACAATGACCGCACTGCCCCGGCGGACGGCAGCATACTGATGACTACTTCCGCATTGATCACTGCATCCCGTGGAGACGAAGCCGCGATCGCCCCCTGACTCTCCAATGATTGAACCAACCCTGCCTGCAAATCAAATACAGTTACCGCATGCCCTGCTTTAATCAGGTTAGCCGCCATCGGTCCACCCATGTGGCCCAAACCAAAGAATGTAATATTCATAACGCCTCCAACGGATGGGGTAATACCGGGCTAACAAAAAATCTTTCCAGCACTTGCGCGGGGAAATCCCCTATCTGCTGATAACGAAACGCCGGGCTACCATCTTTATCGATCAACAAGGCACGCACACCTTCACGAAAATCATCATGCAATGCGCATTGAACCGACATCGTCCACTCCATACGGAAAGCATCCGCCAGCGACAAATAACGCACTCTCTGTTGGGACTCCCACACCAACCAGGCAGTTTGCACACATCCCTTCGTCAGCGTGGCTGCCGCCCGCTGCAACCATGGATCGTCTCCGCTATAACCGGTAATCCGGGCGAATAGCTCAACCACAGAGTCGGCATCACAAAGCCCATTAATTTGATCGAAATTCTGGCGCACTGTACTAACCGGCAGCTGTTCCGTGGGCATCTCATGTTCACGCAACACTGCAGAAACCAGCGCATCGTTAATTGCTGGCGTAGCTAACAGTGTGGCCATTACCTGTGCCTTGCGTTCATGGGCTATTGCACGGTCTGCCAAGCCGACAAACAGAGCATCTGCCGCATTGATATGTGCTCCGGTTAAACCAAGAAACACACCTGTCCGCCCCGGCATACGATTAAGAAACCAACTGCCACCCACATCCGGATGCAAGCCGATGGTAATTTCAGGCATCGCAATGCGGCTTTTTTCCGTGACCACCCGATGGGAGCAGCCAGACATCAAGCCCAGGCCGCCTCCCATCACAATTCCATGTCCCCAGCAGATCACTGGTTTGGCGAATGTGTGCAACAAATAATCAAGCCGGTATTCACGGGCAAAGAAATCCTCGGCATAGCGGTTTCGCTCGCCCTTCGGCGTCTCCACCATACTTTCGTATAGGCGGACAATATCGCCTCCAGCACAAAACGCCTTATCACCCTCTGCATCCAGCCACACAGCCGCTATGCTGCTGTCTTGTTGCCACTGAAGCAGCTGTTCAGCAAGCAGATCAATCATTTCCAGCGACAAGGAGTTCAAGCTCTTCGGCACATTGAGCGTAGCAATGCCCAGTTGCTCTCCAGAAATCGTCTGTTCCGTGCGAAATACTACCGGAGCACTCATACTGCGTTTCTCCCTGCAAGAATGGCCAGCCTGCGGCAGCCAATCCTACGACAATAATCGGCGAGCAATAATCACTCGCATAATTTCATTGGTGCCTTCAAGAATCTGGTGCACCCGCGCATCACGCAGATACCGCTCCAGTGGATACTCACGAATGTAGCCATAGCCGCCATGCAACTGCAGTGCTTCATTACAAATATTGAAACAAAGATCCGTCGCCAGCCGCTTGGCCATAGCACAGTACTGGGTACGATCATCATCACCACGATCAAGCTTCCAGGCCGCCAGACGCACCATTTGTCGAGCAGCTGCCAACTCCGTTGCCATATCTGCCAGCTTGAATTGTACTGACTGGAAAGACGCCAACGCTTCACCAAACTGCTTACGCTCTTGCACATAACGTAACGACTGATTCAAGGCCGCCTGGGCAGTACCCAATGAGCAGCTGGCAATATTGATTCGACCTCCATCCAGCCCCGCCATGGCAATACGGAACCCTTCGCCCTCCTCACCCAATCGGCAACGTGAAGGGATACGCACGTTATCCAAAATAACCTGTCGGGTCGGCTGTGATTTCCAGCCCATTTTGTCTTCATTACGGCCGTAACTGATACCCGGCGCGTCAGCTGGCACCAGAAAACAGGAAACACCTTTGGGGCCACCCGCGCCGGTACGCGCCATAAGTACCAGTGCATCGGTACTGCCCGCACCAGAAATAAACGCCTTGGTGCCGGACAAGACATAATCATCTCCGTCGCGACGCGCCTGAGTTTTTAACGATGCCGCATCAGAGCCGGCATTGGGCTCCGTTAAACAATAGGACGCCAATCGCTCACCGGATGTCAGCCCCGGACACCACTCGGCACGCACTGCGTCGCCGCCATAGTGGGCCAGCATCCAGGTGGCCATATTGTGGATCGTGATATAAGCCGTAGTCGACGTGCAGCCCTCTGCGAGAACATCAAAAATCAGCGCCGCATCAAGCCGCGACAACCCCATTCCTCCCTGACTTTGGGCCGTGTACAGACTCATAAAACCGAGCTTCCCAGCAGCGCGCAACGCATCCACAGGGAAATGGGCGCTCGCATCCCACTCCGCCGCATGGGGCGCCAGTGCCTTTTCCATAAACTGGCGGGCGGTATCGCAATATGCCTGCTGTTCTTCACTCAGGGAAAAATCCATGGTCTCTCTCGCCTAATTACCGTGGTGACGCGGCAACTCTATCAGCCTGCAAATACGCGCAGCAGCAAAGTCCGCACCTGCGCATTATTTCAGGGTGATCGTCATATTGGCCTCAACGGTCCCGCTTCCAGAGGAATTAAGTCCGGGGATATCAGTTTCCGGCCAACGCGAAGTCACCGTTTTGGTTTCGGTATAAAACCGCACACCCTGTTTTCCATAGGCATGCAAGTCCCCATAAAACGACCCCTTCCAACCCGTAAAGGAAAAGAACGGCAACGGCACAGGAATCGGAATATTAATACCGACTTGCCCGACCTCCACCTCATGCTGATATTTACGCGCCGCCGCACCACTTTGAGTAAAGATCGAGGTGCCATTACCATAGGGGTTGGCATTAACCAGCGCTAACGCCTCATCAAGGCTGTCCACTTCAACACAGCACAACACCGGACCAAAAATTTCCTCACGGTAAATCGTCATATCCGCAGTCACACCACGAAACAGGGTAGGACCTATCCAGTTCCCATCGGGATAACCCGCCACGGTGCAATCACTACCATCCAGCAAGCACTCCGCCTCCTGCTTGCCTTTGGCAATCAACCCCAAAACACGCTCCTTTGCCTGAGGACTAATCAGAGGCCCATAGGCCGCCTCAGGGTCACTGTGATGACCGGGAGTCACCTTGGCCAACTCATCACGTAGCGCGGGAATCATGTCACGGGCCCCCGCCACAAACACCGCCACACTGATGGCCATACAACGTTGTCCGGCAGCACCAACACTGGCGCCTACTAACTGGCTCACCACTTGCTGTGGATTCGCGTCCGGCATAATCACTATATGATTCTTGGCACCAGCAAAACATTGAGCGCGCTTCATATGATCGGTGGCCGTGCGATAGATATGCTGACCCACCGGCACCGAGCCCACGAACGACACCGCCCGCACATCCGGGTGACTGATCAGCTGATCAACCTGAGCCTTACGGCCATGCACCAGCTGCACAATATCTTTCGGCGCACCGGCCTCCAGCAATAGCTCCACCAGTCGCACCGCCGTCATTGGATCCTGTTCAGAAGGCTTGAGAATAAATGCATTGCCGCAGGCCAGAGCCATCGGAAACATCCACAAAGGAATCATCGCCGGGAAATTAAACGGGGTGATACCTACACACACACCCAGCGGTTGCACCCAGGAATGGGTATCCACGCCACGGGCCACATTTTCCACTGTCTCACCCATCATCAACGAAGCCACATTAGCCGCCTGCTCCGCCACTTCAATACCACGCCATACATCGCCTTTGGCGTCAGCAATGGTTTTGCCGGTTTCCAGCGCCACCAGATCACCCAGCGCGTCATGGTGCTCTTTTAGCAAATGTTGATAACGCAGCATCACGCGGGCACGTTCTGGCGTTGGCACTTCCCGCCAGGTCATAAATGCCCTCTTGGCGGAGGCAACCGCAGCATCCACTTCCTCTGCCGTACTACACGCCACCTGCCACAACGGTTGGTTGGTGGTCGGATCGGTCACTGTAATCAGGTCAGTGCCAACACCGGGGCACCACTCGCCGTTAATCAAATGAGGAATACGCTGTGTCATGGGTTAACTCCGGGCAATGGCAGAGCCTCTTTGTACCATAGGCATATAATGGATAAGATGGCTTTCCTTGCGCTTAATGGACTTTATTGCGTGAACCGAACCTCTGACTGGCCATTACCCGAGAGCGGTGAACGCACTCTTTTACCGCAAGCCCTGATACAGGAGTTATCAGCTCATACCCTGTCAAAGCACTGCTATCCTCTGGCCTTCGGTTACTACCCTGATGCCCGAAGTCATCGCATGGCGCGCCTGGCACCAGCAGACTATTTGGTAATTTATTGCACATCCGGCCATGGTGATCTGGACTTCCAGGGAGAACGGCGAAGCGTATCCGCCGGAGACCTGCTGCTACTGCCACCGGGCCTGAAGCACCGCTATCAGGCCGACGAGCAAACACCCTGGACCCTGTACTGGATGCATCTGGACGGCGCTGATGTGGCCGCACTCTTTGAGTTGGCAGACCCGGAAGGGAAAGGCATCACCAAGCTTGGTTTGCACGAACGGCTTACCAGTGACTTTCAGGCCTTGCTGGACAGCGCCAACAGCGGCTATGCCCTGAACGGCTTTCTTCATGCCGCGCAACTATGCCGCAGCCTGCTAAGTTATGCGGCGCTACTGAAAAACCGGACACAAACAAACGCAGATACTCTGGATGCCGAATCACTGCACCACTATATGCAGCAACACATCCATGAACGGCTTTCTCTTGATGCGCTTTGTCAGGCCGCAGGACAAACATCACGCTATCAGTTTATTCGTCGCTATCAGGCAATCACGGGACAAACGCCGGTACAGGCATTTCTGCACCGAAAAATTTCCCATGCCTGTTATTTACTTGAGGTAAGCGATCTTTCCGTAGCAGACGTAGCGCTGCAGTTTGGCTTTGACGACCCGTATTACTTTTCCCGGCTATTCCGCAAGATCACCGGTGTCAGCCCCTCCAGCTATCGACAACGGGGAGGCCTGCAGCAAAGCCGCCAGAACAAACACCGAATCTCATCGTGGTAACGCTCTCACCACTCCAGGATTGCTTGCCAGTACCACCCTGTCGCGCCCCTGCGCTTTCGCTTCATACAGGGCGGCATCGGCCTGCTGCAAGAGCGCATCAAAAGACAAGGACAAATCCGGTACCCGTGACGCCACACCGATACTAACCGTAATATGCCCTCGCTGATCACTACGCGGAATGGCCAGCTTTGCCACAGCCTCGCGCACTCGACCAGCAACCTGCTCAGCACCACGCATATCAGTATCAGCAAGAATCAGCAAAAACTCTTCGCCGCCATAACGCACAGCCAGATCCAGCGGTCTTGAAGCCCCGGCAGCCACGGCGGCGGCGATACTGCGCAGACATTCATCGCCCTGCAAATGACCGAAGAGATCGTTATAGCTTTTGAAGTGGTCGACATCGACCATCAATGCCGCCACCGGCCTTTGATCACGACTCGACTGCCGCCACAGCGTTGCAAAACCATCATCCAGCTGGCGCCGATTAGCCAGCCCGGTCAACGGGTCCATTCTGGAAAGGCGCTCTACTTGTTCGGCGTACATGGCAGTACGCTGCTGGGTCAATGTCAACAACCGAGACTGCAGATAATCACGCCGGTGACCATGCTCAATCAGATAACAGATCAACATGCCGAGCAGACTGGCACCAGTATAAGTACGATGAGCCACATCCCAGTCCACGCCACCGCCAAACCAATGGGCCAGCAGTGTCCCCAATATACCGCCACCCCAGCCCGCCACCATGGCGGAGCGCATACTCAAGCCAACGATGCCGTAAATAATAATCACGGCATACATAATGGCCACTTGAGTTAGCTGACCCGCAACGTCATGACGCACAATACCGGTTATCGCCACCGAGATGGCCACCGCCAGCAGGCTGCCTGCCCCGGCATACAGAAAAAACCAGCGGTCCAAACCGGGTGCTCGCGACAGCACACCGGCACCAACAATAATCACACCGACCCAACCATAAAACGCAATCCAGCGAGGCAGATCTTCCTCTGGCATTAACGAGTAGATGCCCGTACTCAGCAGCAAGTACAAAAACAAAATAAACAGGGAGCGGTAACGGAACGCCGTCGCCGCTTCCAGGTTATGTTGTTGGCTATAGAGAGACTCAAGCTGCGCCGGGAAGCGCAACCAAACGAAGCCACGGGCAAGGACCTGCTCGGCCTCCTCAATCCCCGGCGTAAAACTGCAAGCGTCCAGCTCCTGCTCTTCGCGACCCATCCAATGCTCCCTGAGGTGGGCATACCTTAATATCAGCATGACATCAAAATCTAATGCCAAATACCTAGGTTATTATTTACACCACAGCGGTAGTATCTGCAAAGAGATTTATGTACGAAAGTACCTGAATGAACTTTTGGCGTAATTATTTAAGAACAGGTATCCAGCAACCATATTCAAGGACAGCCACTTAAGGACAGCGAGCGAACCATGAAAAAACAACAACAATACGACTCCCTGACACTCACCGAGCACCCCCCTTGGGCAAAACAGTTCTGGGCAGATCTTGAGCCACTCAAGGAACGGATTGCCAGCCACCCCCTGTTCAACGAAATGGCTGCGGGCACGCTGGATGTGGCCTGCTTTCGTCATGCACTACTGAACTTCTACCCACTAGTCGCCAACTTCCCCCATTACATGTCACTGGCGCTATCCCGGGCCGTGGATATCCGGCAACCCGGCATACTCGACACCCGTGACTGGCTGATCGGCAATATCCGCATCGAGCAGCGACACCTTTACTGGTACAGGGACTGGGCCATTGGCTTTGGCATTACCGCTACGGACCTCGATAACGTAAAGCCTCCGGCGGCAATGGATGCGGTGAACCACTACCTCTGGAATATGAATCAGCGCGCCTCACTAGCGGAAGCCATTGCCGCTACCAATCTCGCCATTGAATGGGCCACCGGTGAATGGAGTCAGAAGGTCGTTCATGGCATGCGCCACTATGCAAAAACCGGACAAGCGGTGATTGATCGCCGGACCATGGCCTGGCTACGCGCCCATGCCCACTACGATGACATGCATCCCCATGAAGCCATGGAGTTGATCAAACGCCTCTGTGTGAACGACCAAGATCGAGACAATGCATTGCAAGCGGCCAAGCGCGGTATGGAGTATTACATTCTGGCGCTGGATGAGTGCTTTCGAGCGCACCAGGGTAACGCCACCCCGCACACCAAAAAACATGCTGAGCCATTATCTGGAAAAACCGCCGTTACCCAATAACGGCGGCTCCAACTTAACGCCCGTAGAACGATAACCGGCGAGCCACTACTACCAGCGAATGGGGGTTTCGCCGCGCTGTTCCAACCAGCGATTCGCTTCGGAAAAATGACCACAACCGATAAAACCGCGATAGGCCGAAAGCGGTGAAGGGTGCGGCGCGGTTAACACCAGATGCCGCCGACGATCAATCAAAGCACCTTTTTTCTGGGCGTAACTGCCCCACAACATAAACACCAAACCATCGCGCTGACGATTCAAACGATCAATAGCGGCATCCGTAAAACGCTCCCAACCTTGGCCCTGATGGGAGCCAGCCTGTCCGCGGGCAACAGTCAGCGAAGCGTTTAATAACAAGACACCCTGATCCGCCCAACCGGCCAAATTGCCACTGGCCGGAGCTGGCAGCCCCAGGTCGCGTTCGATTTCCTTGAAGATATTCAGCAAGCTCGGCGGCTTGGCCACCCCTTCCGGCACGGAAAAACTCAAGCCATGAGCCTGCCCCGGACCGTGGTAAGGATCCTGCCCGAGAATCACCACTTTAACTTGGGCGAAAGGGGTGTGGTTAAAGGCATTAAAAATATCCGGCCCCGCCGGATAAATCACTTTGCCCTGCTGCTTTTCCGAGACCAGAAAAGCACGCAACGACGCCATGTAATCGCTATCGAGCTCCTCCGCCAATACAGATTTCCAACCCGTTTCTAACTGGGCTCGCTCACTGGCGGACATAATCAGCAGGGACGGGGAGTCATAAACAGTTCCAGCATACGCCGCACCAACGCGCGCAAGTCTGTCACTGAAAAGGCAGGATCCAACAACAAACGATGTTCCAGATTCATAATCGACGCCCACATCAACTGGGCATCCTGAGCCGGCTCTTCCGTACCCAGTTTTTCACAGGCACTCTGCAGTACCTCCACCAACTTGTGGGTATAAACCAACGCCAAATCCCGCAACCGACTATCCAGCACCGCCTCCTGCATAAAGGCTTGCTCAGCGATCAGATGATCGCGCTTTTCACGGGATTCCTGATACAGGAAAAAAGTGGTCATATCGGTTAACGAATCAAGCAGCTCAAATCGCTGCTGCGGGTCCGAAAGCCGGGCTGCATCAAACTGGGCCAACAGGCCAAACGCCTGCTCACGAAAAGGCTCAATAATCTCCACCATCGCCTGCTCGGCAAACAGGGTGAAGGTATCGGCAATCAGGTCAGAGATATCCTTGAAGTAGTACGTTGTTGCCGACAGAGGTACATCCGCTTCCTTAGCCACCGCACGATGGCGCACATTACGAATGCCTTCGCGAACAATGATTTTCAACGCCGCCTCAAGAATAGTCCGGCGGCGCTGCTCGCTCCCCTCGCGACGGGCCTGGCGCCCCTGATACTGAATTTCGCTCATACTGCTTGTGCCTCCCGGCACTCCTGACGAAAGCCCCTGAACCTTAGCAAATCTGCACAGGCACCGGCTACTGTCTATTCCTTCCTATTGCCCTGTTAGCGGCTACTGGGTCGCATGTGAGGAAAAAGGATGACATCGCGGATCGACGGCGAGTTGGTAAACAGCATCACCAGGCGATCAATGCCAATCCCCTCTCCGGCGGTCGGCGGCAACCCGTACTCCAGCGCTGTGATGTAATCCTCATCGAAAAACATGGCTTCGTCGTCACCGGCTTCTTTCTCTGCCACCTGCTTGCGAAAACGCTCAGCCTGATCCTCCGCATCATTCAGCTCGGAAAAGCCATTGGCAATCTCCCGGCCACCAACAAAGAACTCAAAACGGTCGGTCACAAAAGGATTGCTGTCACTACGACGCGCCAGTGGCGACACCTCGGTAGGATACTCAGTGATAAAGGTCGGCTGCTTAAGCTGATGTTCCGCCGTCTTTTCAAAAATTTCGATCTGAATCTTGCCTAGCCCATAGCCAGCCTTGAGCGGAATACCAAGCCCACTCGCCAACGCCTTGGCCTGCTCCATATCATTTAGCTGGTCAGCGGTCATATCCGGGTTGTGGCGCAAAATGGCTTCCACCACCGTCATGCGCTCAAACGGCTTGCCAAAATCGTAGCAATCCCCCTGATACTCAATTTCTGTTTTACCCAAAACATCACGGGCCAAGGTCCGCAGCATATCTTCGGTGAGATCCATCAGGTCACGGTAATCCGCATAGGCCTGATAAAACTCCACCATGGTAAATTCCGGGTTATGGCGGGTCGATAAACCTTCATTACGGAAATTACGGTTAATTTCAAACACCCGATCAAAGCCACCCACCACCAGACGCTTAAGATACAGCTCCGGGGCAATCCGCAGGTACATGTCCAGGTCAAGCGCATTGTGATGGGTGATAAAGGGCCGAGCGGTGGCACCACCGGGAATCACCTGCAACATCGGTGTTTCCGCTTCAATAAAGCCGCGCTCAGAGAAGTAGCGGCGCATGCCGCTGATAATCGCCGCACGAATACGGAAGGTTTCGCGGGTCTCCTCATTGACCATCAAATCCACATAACGCTGACGGTATTTCTGCTCCATATCGGTGAGGCCATGCCATTTTTCCGGCAACGGGCGAAGGGATTTTGTCAGCAGTGTTTGCTGCTCAATCATCACGTACAGGTCGCCCTTGCCAGACTTGTGCAGCACACCCTCAACACCAACGATATCGCCGATGTCCCAGTGTTTGATTTCCTGCTGAACCGCTTTGTCCGCATAAATCTGGATACGACCAGACTGATCCTGCAGCACCATAAAGGGACCGCGACGGGCCATTACCCGGCCTGCCACCTTGGCACGAATTGCCAAGGGCTCCAGCTCTTCCTTGCTCTTGTCACCATGGGCAGCCTGTAACTCCGCCGCCAGTACGTCATGGCGAAAATCATTCGGAAAGGGATTGCCCTGCTCACGCAATGCATCCAGTTTCTGACGCCGCTCGGCAATCAGTTTGTTATCGTCGTGGTGCTGCTCATCAGTCATTATTTCGCTCGGTTAATATTTAATCTCACAACCCTGATTTCAGGGATGCCTCGATAAATTTATCCAGATCACCGTCAAGCACGCCTTGCGTATTACGGGTTTCCACCCCGGTCCGCAGATCCTTGATACGGGCATCATCCAGTACATAGGAGCGAATCTGGCTGCCCCAGCCGATATCGGACTTGGTGCTTTCCAGGCGCTGCTTTTCGGTGTTGCGTTTTTGAATTTCCAGCTCGTAAACCTTGGCCTTCAACATTTTCCAGGCTTCGTCACGGTTTTGATGCTGGGAGCGACCGCTCTGGCAGGCGGCAACCACGGTATGCTCTTCTTTGGTGTCCGGGTCGGTGAAGACATAGGTCAGACGCACCGCCGAATCGGTTCGGTTAACGTGCTGACCACCAGCGCCAGAGGCGCGATAGGTATCGGTACGTACCTTGCTCGGGTCGATATAAATGTCGATATCGTCATCCACTTCCGGCGACACGAACACCGAGCTGAAAGAAGTATGACGGCGACCGCCGGAATCAAACGGCGACTTACGCACCAAACGATGAACACCGGTTTCGGTACGCAACCAACCAAAAGCATACTCACCCTGCACATGGATCGTGACGCTTTTAATGCCTGCCACTTCCCCAGCAGAGGCTTCGATCAGTTCCGCCTTGAAACCATGGGACTCACACCAGCGCAAATACATGCGCAGCATCATTTCTGCCCAATCCTGCGCTTCGGTACCGCCAGAGCCTGCCTGAATATCCAGATAGGCATTGCAGGCATCCATTTCGCCGGAAAACATACGACGGAATTCCAGATCGGATACGACTTTCTCAAGCCCATCCACCTCTGCCGTCAAATCCGCCAGCCCGGCTTCGTCGCCCTCTTCGGCGAGCATTTCCAGCAACTCATCGGAGTCATCAAGGCCGCTGAAAAGACGATCCAGATTTTTTACCACGCCTTCCAGCTGGGCCCGTTCCCGTCCCAGCGCCTGAGCGCGGTCAGGTGTACTCCAGATGGCGGGGTCTTCGAGCTCGCGCTCGACTTCGATCAGGCGTTCACTTTTGCCCGGGTAGTCAAAGATACCCCCTCAACGCATCGGTGCGTTGGCGAATATCGGCGAGCTGATTGCGCAGCGGATTGATTTCCATGGAAAACTCATCACCTATGGTGGGAAGGCGGGCATTCTAACGAGAGTCTGCCCGGTTTTCATCCGCTCTGGGGGGAGGTGTTAATCCACCAGTTCGTAGATGTGGTAGGAGCGCGGTTCCATCTGGTTGTAGGTGGTATCCACATAGACCGCATTAGCGGGAATCCCCTGACCGGTGTGAAACACCTTGAAGCGGCGCAAATCCTCCTCCGGATCCATCACCCCGGAAGCATCAACCTCAGCCCACATCAGTATCGCCTTCGCCGCCAGGGAATACTCTGCTTTCAGCGGCACCGCATCCTCCGGCATCCGCACTTCCTGCACTTCGTCGTTCGGGCTCAGACGGTATTTGTGAATGGTTTTCATGTTTACTCCTCAACGCACAGCGCAGATGTTTCGTGAATGGGGGAATGCTATCAGACAACGCGGCTTCTCATAACGGCATCAAATGCTCAAATAACAACTGGGGCGACCGTTGGCCACGATAATCATTGACCCCGAGCTGATAAATGCCCGCCACCCGGCGGCAATTGCGCGGCCAATCCGCCACCGGGGCGTTGAAATGAATGGCGTCGATCACCCCACGACTGGTTGGCAAGCCGAGGGTCAGTTTCAGGTGGCGCTCGCCGACCACTCGCTGATCCAGCACCTCGAACTCACCATCAAAACGTGGCGCCGGAAAGCCCTGCCCCCAGGGAAAGGCATGGGCCAGCAGTTCTGCATTTTTCAGAGTCAGTTCGGTTTCTTCCAACAGGCCATCGGTGTCAATCACGCTGGTAAAAATGTCCGCCGGAGCTAACAGCGCCACCGTCTCGGCAAAGGCCTGACGAAACTGTTCAAACTGGTCCGCCGCCAGCGTCAGCCCCGCCGCCATGGCATGGCCGCCAAACTTGCGCAACATGCCCGGATGGCGAGTCGCCACCGCATCCAGCGCGTCGCGTAAATGCAGCCCCTGAATGGAACGGCCGGAGCCTTTCAACAAACCTTTTTCCTGTGCCCTGGCGAAGGCAATCACCGGGCGGTGCACCGCTTCTTTTACCCGCGAAGCAAGAATACCCACCACGCCTTCATGCCAGTGCTCGTCATGCAAACACAGCCCCAATGGCAAATCGCCCTGCTCTTTAAGGCGCTGCACCTGAATCATGGCTTCATCGCGCATCCCCTGCTCGATGCCACGGCGCTCCCGATTGATGCTGTCCAGCTCCTCCGCCAGCTCACGGGCACGCTGCGGATCGTCGCACAGCAAACAGCTGATGCCATGGGTCATATCGGAAAGCCGCCCGGCCGCATTCAAACGCGGGCCGACAATAAAGCCGAGATCCTGCGCCACCACCCGATCCGGGTCGCGGCGGCCCACTTTCAGCAGCTCAATAATGCCGGGAATGCACTGACCAGCGCGCATTCGCCGCAGGCCCTGCTCCACCAGAATGCGATTGATGCGATCCAGCACCACCACATCAGCGACGGTGCCCAGCGCCACCAAGTCCAACAGCGAAGCGGGGTTGGCATTGGCGGGCAGCAAATCGGCATCCCGTAACGCGCCGCGCAACGCCAGAATCAGATAGAAGGCCACACCCACACCGGCCAGATTGAGAAATGGTGAGGCCGGATCAAGCCGTGGATTCACAATGGCGTCGGCATCCGGCAATACATCGCCGGGCAGGTGGTGATCGGTAATCAGTACCTTGATGCCCGCTGCATGGGCCGCCGCCACACCATCCAGACTGGCGATGCCGTTATCAACGGTGATGATCAGATCCGGGCTGGCTTCACGGCTGGCCAGCTCGATAATTTCCGGTGACAGGCCATAACCGTATTCAAACCGGTCCGGCACCAGAAAACCGGGCGTGGGCAAGCCGAGCAGGGTCAGGCCGCGCACCATCAGCGCCGTGGCAGTGGCGCCGTCGGCGTCGTAATCACCGATGATCAGTATTTTCCAGCCTTGGCGGCGTGCCTCCATCAACAGAGCAACGGCTTTATCCAACCCCGGCATCAGGGTCGGTGACGGCAACTGATCGAGGGTTAACGGCACCTCGTCCGGCCTCTGGATGCCCCTTCCTGCCAACACCCGGGCCAGAATCGGTGGCAGGTCAGCCCAGTCAGACAGGGTGGACAGTTCGCGACGACGTATCTGCGGCAGTTTCAAGGCGGGCCTCCGAAGGAAGGCCCGAAGTATAGCCCAGACGCATGGCTTACACGTCCTGCATCACCTCGCGCAGCACTTCAGGGTGGCGGGCAACGATGCGCAGCAAGGTTTCAGCGGCCCCCGAAGGGTGGCGGCGACCCTGTTCCCACTGCTGCAAAGTGCGCGGAGAAATATTCAAGGCAACGGCAAACTGGGCCTGTGACAGCCCGCAATTCAGACGAGCCTGGATCACTTCGTTGGGCTCAATCTGATAACGGGCACCATAGTTCCCCGCCTTCACATCCCGGATAGCATCCAGCAGTTCTGCACCGATATCCCGACCGGCATCGCGCTTGTACAGTTTTTTCTGGTCAGTCATCACTAAGCTCTCTGGCAATCTTTCTCAGCACATCCGCTGCGATAGTGTCTTGCACGTTCTTGGCATACATCGTCAGCAGCACAAGTTCACCGGACTTCAGCCGGGCGAGATAAATAATCCGGACACCACCACGCTTGCCCATACCCGGTCTTGCCCAACGCACTTTGCGACAGCCACCGGAACCGGGGATGACATCACCTGCCTCCGGGTTCAGACCCAGCCAGAAAACAAAATCGCCGTATTCCTCCGGGGTCCAGTAATCCCGCCAAAGCCGGGAGAACAAGGGTGATTCAATCACGGTCAGCACGAACTATACTCCATTGGCGTATATCAATCACCATTCAGGTGTTCTGGCTGACTGTGCAACGATGGAAACTCCATGATCATCAGTAAAAGACCGAAACAACCGTAAGAGAGAACCGACCAAGACCATCTGGTCACAATCAGGGGCTTAAATCCTTGCTTCACGCGCCTATACTTGGCGCCCGTTCCCTTTTCGTCTTAGTGGGGACGTGGACATGCTGGGGTGAGCAAACGCTCACATGAAAGCGGTTCAATGACCACTCCAGCCGGGGCCATTACGGCGGCTCCGACCCAATCAACGTGGAGAGCAAACCATGATTTATTCCGGCAAGGCCGTCAGCGTGACGCTGCATGACGGTGGCATCGCCGAACTGAAGTTCGATCTTCAGGGCGAGTCCGTCAACAAATTCAACCGTGACACCGTTGAGGATCTGGGCAAGGCAGTGGAGGCCATCAAGGCCGACAGCGCCATCAAGGGTCTGGTCGTCACTTCCGCCAAGAGCGTCTTTATTGTTGGCGCTGACATCACCGAATTCACCGACATGTTCAAGCTGCCGGAAGATGAAATCGCTGGCTGGTGTCTGAAGTCGAATCAGGTATTCAACGCCGTTGAAGATCTGGACATGCCGACCGTCTGTGCCATCAACGGCATTGCTCTGGGTGGCGGTCTGGAAATGGCGCTGTCTTGCGACTTCCGAGTAATGAGTGAGTCCGCCCAGGTGGGTCTGCCGGAAGTGAAACTGGGCCTGTTCCCGGGCTTCGGTGGCACCGTGCGTATGCCGCGTCTGATCGGTGTCGATAACGCCGTGGAGTGGATTGCTGCTGCCGGTCAGCACCGCGCTGACAAAGCACTGAAAGACGGCGTCGTGGATGCCGTGGTTGCTGGCGACAAACTGATGGACGCCGCCGTTGCACTGGTTAAGCAGTGCCTCGAAGGCAAGATCGATTTCCGCAAAAAGCGCGCCGAAAAACTCGAGCCGCTGAAACTGCCGCCAATGGAAAACATGATGGCGTTCCAGACCTCTGGCGCCTTTGTTGCCCAGCAAGCTGGTAAAAATTATCCGGCTCCGGTTGCTGCCGTTAATGTGATGCAGCAGCACAGCGGCATGACCCGTAATGACGCCAACGCTGCGGAAGCCAAAGGTTTCGCAAAGGTTGCCAAAACCCCGCAGGCCACGGCGCTGGTCGGTCTGTTCCTCGCTGACCAAGCGGTGAAAAAAGCCAATGGCGGCCACATGAAAAAAGGCGCCAAGGACATCAACCAGGCTGCCGTTCTTGGCGCAGGCATTATGGGTGGCGGTATCGCCTACCAGTCCGCCTCCAAGGGCACGCCAATCATCATGAAGGACATCGCCGACGCCGCGCTGGATCTGGGCATGGGCGAAGCTTCCAAGCTGCTGGCCAAGCAGGTTGAGCGCAAGCGCATTGACCCGGCGAAAATGGGCAAAACCCTGTCCATGATTCGCCCGACCCTGAACTACGGCGACTTCGCCAACGTTGATGTGGTGGTTGAAGCGGTTGTTGAAAACGAGAAGATCAAACAGTCCGTGCTGGCCGAAACCGAAGGCAAGCTGAAGGACGGCGCTATTCTCGCCTCCAACACCTCGACCATTTCCATCACCCGTCTGGCCACCGCCCTGAAGAAACCGGAAAACTTTGCCGGCATGCACTTCTTCAACCCGGTGCACATGATGCCGCTGGTGGAAATTATCCGTGGCGAAAAAACCTCGGATGAAACCGTCGCCACGCTGGTGGCCTACGCCAGCAAAATGGGCAAGAACCCGATCGTGGTTAACGACTGCCCCGGCTTCCTGGTGAACCGCGTACTGTTCCCGTACTTCGGCGGCTTCGGCATGCTGATGCGTGACGGTGCCGACTTCCAGGCTGTCGACAAGGTAATGGAAAAATTCGGCTGGCCGATGGGCCCGGCGTACCTGATGGACGTGGTTGGTATCGACACCGGCGTCCACGCTGCCAAGGTCATGGCCGATGGCTTCCCGGATCGCATGAAGCACGACTTTAAAGACGTGTCCGAAGTGCTGTTCGAGAACAAGCGCTACGGCCAGAAAACCAAAGCCGGTTTCTACCAGTACGTGCTGGACAAGAAAGGCAAGCAGGTCAAAACCCCGGATGCCACCACCTGGGAACTGATCAAGCCGCACGTGGCAGAAACCCGCGAATTCGACGCCGAGGAAATCATTGCTCGCCTGATGATCCCACTGTGCACCGAAACCGTTCGTTGCCTCGAAGACAACATCGTTGGCTCGGCGGCAGAAGCGGACATGGCGATGATCTACGGTATCGGCTTCCCTCCGTTCCGCGGCGGCCCGATCCGTCATATCGAATCCATCGGCATCAAAGAGTTCGTTGCCCTGTGTGACAAGTACGCACACCTGGGCAAGCTCTACGAAGCGCCGCAACTGCTGAAAGACATGGCCGCGTCCGGCAAGTCTTTTTTCGCCTAATTAACGGATCAGGAGAAACGAAATGAGTCTGAATCCGAATGATGTAGTGATCGTTGATGCGGTCCGTACGCCGATGGGTAAATCCCGTAACGGCATGTTCCGTAACGTGCGCGCAGAAAAACTGTCCGCCTCGTTGATCGAAGCGCTGAAAGCCCGTAACCCGGGCTGGAAAACCGAACAAACCGAAGACGTGATCTGGGGCTGCGTTAACCAGACCAAAGAGCAAGGCATGAACATCGCCCGCAACATCGCTCTGCTCGCTGGCCTGCCGCGCACTGCCGCTGGTCAAACCATCAACCGTCTGTGCGGCTCGTCCATGCAGGCCCTGCACTCTGCTGCGCAAGCAATCATGACCGGCAACGGTGATGTGTTTGTTATCGGTGGTGTGGAGCACATGGGCCACGTTGCCATGGACCACGGCATCGACCTGAACCCGGAAGCCAGCAAGTTCACCGCCAAGGCGTCGAACATGATGGGCCTGACCGCGGAAATGCTTGGCCGCATGCACGGCATCAGCCGCCAGCAGCAGGATGAGTTCGGTCTGCGCTCGCACATGAAAGCCTGGGAAGCCACCCAGCAAGGCCGCTGGAAAAACGAAATCGTGCCGATCGAAGGCCACGATGCCGACGGCCGCAAAGTGCTGTGTGAAATCGACGAAGTGATCCGTCCGGAAACCACCATCGAAAGCCTGCAGAACCTGAAGCCGGTATTCGACCCGCGCAGCGGCACCGTCACCGCCGGTACTTCGTCTGCGCTGTCCGATGGTGCTTCCGCCATGCTGGTGATGAGCGCCGCCAAAGCCCAGGAAATGGGCCTCAAGCCGCGCGCCAAAATCCGCGCCATGGCAGTGGCCGGCTGCGACGCCGCGATCATGGGTTACGGCCCGGTTCCGGCCACGCAAAAGGCACTGGCCCGCGCTGGCCTGACCATCGACGACATCGACTACTTCGAGCTGAACGAAGCCTTCGCCGCGCAGTCCCTGCCGGTGATCAAGGATCTGAAGCTGATGGACAAGATGGAAGACAAGATCAACCTGAACGGCGGCGCCATTGCACTGGGCCACCCACTCGGCTGCTCCGGCGCCCGCATCACCGGCACATTGCTGAACGTGCTGGAGTGGAAAGACGGCACCCTCGGTGTGGCGACCATGTGTATTGGTCTCGGTCAGGGTATTGCGACGGTAATCGAGCGGGTTTAAATCCGCGCGTTAACTGAAGCAAATAAAAGCCCGGCTTGCTCACGCAAGCCGGGCTTTTTCTTTTCCGCACATCAACCGATGCGAAAATCCTCCGGCAATGATGCCCAATGCTTCCTGAGCGCGATCTGGTGGCTTTCGCTCATGGGCAAATCACTTAACGCCGCTGGCCACAGGTCTCTCGCCTTTTCTATCATCACCTCTAGTTGTGGCTCGATTGCCCGCCAGGGCACCCCGACTTTCTCTGCCCATCGCCGGAAGTTTTTGTAGCCAACAGATTGCCAGGATTTCCCGCCGCCCAGATTCAACGCGAAGCTGGATTCATTTTCGATATACACGCAGGTAGTGACAATATCGTAAGCCGGCGACAGCAGCGGAGTAATGGTATCCGGATAAATCAGACTCCAGTTCTTCAGATGTGCATCACCATTTGCCAGCAGGATATTGGCCAACAATCGTCTGGCAAACTCCTGGACATCACCCAAGCCATCACCCGAATACTGGTAAATCACTTTGCCAATTTGCTCATAGCTGGCCGAGCCATATTTTTCATGCGGATACTTCACCAGAACCTGGGCAAAGTCCTCCATGTGAATCCGCTTGTCACCGTCACGATCAAATCGCCGGATCGCGAAAGCCAGATTCTCATCGGGAAATTTGATATCCGGCAGGTTATCCAGCTTGTCCATACTGACCAGCTTTATCTCTGGAGTCTGAATACCCGCCATACTCGCCAATGTCATGGCGGTAAATTCGTTCAACGGCACGGCTGAATGCGTGGTCGACGGTGTTTTGATAATCCAGTTGCCCAACTCACCATCAGTTGCCAGGTTGTACCGGCCGTCTTTCTCCTTCATGGAAAACTTCATCTGCAC
>PGZG01000218.1 GCA_002840115.1 Gammaproteobacteria bacterium HGW-Gammaproteobacteria-14
TCGACAGTACACGACGCCAACGGACTCTCTGGCGCGCCGCTCCTGTCAAACTGCGCTGTGGCATATCAGTGAAGCGCTGGCCCGCTGGGTGGCGCCAATCCTGTCGTTTACGGCGGAAGAAATCTGGGAGCACCTTCCCGGCGAACGCAGTGAATCGGTGTTCCTTGAGCAGTGGTATACCGGTTTGGTAGAGCTGCCGGCCAATGCGGAGTTGGGTCGTGATTTCTGGGAGCAGGTATTGCAAGTCAAGCAGGCCGTTAATAAGGCCATTGAAGATGCCCGCAACCAGAAAATCGTGAAAGCGAATCTGGCAGCGGATGCCGTGCTGTACGTCAGTGATGAGTTGCAGGCCTTGTTGTCCCGGCTGGGAGACGAACTGCGTTTTGTGACTATTACGTCCACGGCAACACTCAAGCCACTGGCATCGGCCCCTGCAGATTTGCCGGGTATGTTGGCGGGTTTGAAGGTCGTGATTAGTGCATCACCGCATGCCAAGTGTGCCCGTTGCTGGCATCACCGTGAGGATGTGGGGGCTCATGCCGAGCATCCGGAAATTTGCGGTCGTTGCGTGGACAATGTGGATGGTGCTGGGGAGGTTCGTCACTATGCGTGATAAAGGGCTTGATACAACTAAACACAATCTTCAGGTGCGCAATCTTTATTGGCTGCTTCTCAGTGCTCTGGTGGTGGTCCTGGACTTGTGGACCAAGGCATTGGCAGAGCAGCATCTGGTGCTGTATCGGTCGGTGGAGGTGTTGTCGTTTTTTAATTTCACCCTGGCGTATAACAGCGGAGCGGCATTCAGTTTCCTTGCTGATGCGGGAGGCTGGCAGCGATGGTTTTTTTCCATAGTGGCGCTGGTGGCATCGGTTGTTATTGTTGGCTGGCTGCTGAAGTTGCGTGGTGAACGCATGGTGGCGTTGGGGTTGGCTTTGATTCTCGGTGGTGCGCTGGGTAACCTGTGGGACCGCTTAACGCTGGGCCATGTGGTCGATTTTCTCGATTTTCACTGGGCGGGCTATCACTTTCCGGCGTTTAATATTGCCGACAGCGCCATCACCGTGGGTGCCGTACTCTTGATTCTGGATATGTTCATCGCCAAGAAACCGACTTGATCTGTGGCCGTTTTTTATTGCTGCTTCGTTTGGGCGGGGCATTGGTCTTAAACCTGAGAGAGTAATATGACGGATGCCTTGCGCGCCGGCCCGGCCATGCGAATAACCCTCAATTTTGCTGTTCGGCTGATGGATGGCACGGAGCTGGACTCCACTTTTGATCGTGAGCCTGCATCATTTGTGTGGGGAGATGAATCCTTGTTGCCCGGTTTTGAGCGTGCTCTTCTTGGCTTGAAAGCGGGTGATAAACGCAGCGTTTATATTGAGGCCGAGAATGGTTTCGGCGCCTATAACCCGGATAATGTGCAGCAGTTCCGTGGTGATGAGTTCGATGATGCGGTGGAGATTTCGGTGGGCACTGTGGTGAATTTCCGCGATGCCGCCGGTGCGGAGCTGCCTGGTGTTATCACGTTGATGGAAGATGATTGGGTAACCGTGGACTTCAATCATCCGCTGGCGGGTCGCGATCTGACCTTCGAGGTGGAGATTATCGCGGTGGAGCAGTTTGTGCCGGAGCAGCCGGTGAGCATCCGGTTGCAGTAACTGAATCTGCGGGCTTATTAGGCAGTCACAGGGCGGGGTAACCCCCAGGCAGGTATCCATGGAAATTCGTCTCGCTAATCCGCGGGGTTTTTGTGCCGGCGTGGATCGTGCTATCGAAATCGTCAATCGGGCGCTGGAGTCCTTTGGGCCGCCGGTCTATGTCCGTCATGAAGTGGTGCATAACAAGTTTGTTGTCGATGACCTTAAGCAGCGAGGGGCGGTGTTTGTTGAGGAGCTGGATGAGATACCTGATGACACCATCGTGATTTTCTCCGCCCATGGGGTATCCCGTGCGGTTCAGGAGGAGGCGCGGCGGCGTCAGCTGCAGGTATTCGATGCCACCTGCCCATTGGTGACCAAGGTGCATATGGAGGTGCTGCGTTACAGCCGTGAGGGTCGTGAGGCTGTGCTGATTGGGCATCAGGGTCACCCTGAGGTGGAAGGCACCATGGGGCAGTACGATAGCCGTCATGGTGGAGCCATGTATCTGGTCGAGGATGAAGCCGATGTTGCCCGGCTGGAGGTCCATGATCCCTCGAAGCTGGCGTTTGTTACCCAGACAACCTTGTCGGTGGATGACACGGCGCGCATTATCGACGCACTTCGCAGCCGTTTCCCCGATATTCTTGGCCCAAAGCGCGAAGATATCTGTTATGCCACTACCAATCGTCAGGATGCCGTGCGCCAGTTGGCGCTGGAATGTGATCGGGTGTTGGTGGTGGGCTCTCCAAACAGTTCCAACTCCAATCGGTTGGCGGAGCTTGCCGAGCGCTGCGGCACGCCGGCCCGTCTTATTGATGGCCCGGAAGAGATTGACCCCTCATGGCTGGAGGGTTGTCAGCGGATTGGTGTGACCGCCGGTGCTAGTGCTCCAGAGGAGTTGGTACGCCGGGTGGTTGCCCGTCTTCGCGAGTTTGGCGGTACTTCGCCGCAGGAGCTGGCAGGGCGTGAAGAGAATATCCGTTTTTCCCTTCCCAAGGGCCTGCGCTGAGCGGTGATCGTTCCGCGTAATGGCTCCGGTCCTCTCTTCTTCGTGGTGCTGAACTCTCAAAACCGTGACTTGCAGGTCACCCAGAATGTGCTTGCGGTCACAGTGGCGCTGCGGTTGTCACCGCTCGCACACGCCAAAGCGCCGCTTGTCCCTTGTGGCGTGGAGTCCCTTTATTGAATTGCTAGTATGGCCCCTCAGAAACCGTGTTTGTCGCTGGCTGTAGTCTCAGCGACCCGGATTGTGAAGTACAAATGGAGTGTTAGATGTCCGAATGTGTCTTGTCACAGCGTCCTCGCAACACAATGGCCGGCTTCTCTCTAGTGGAGCTGATGGTGACGCTGGCTGTTATGGCGATTGTTGCCATTATTGCGGTGCCCTCCATGCAGGCATCCCGAGAGGGTGCTCTGTTGCGGACTAGTACAGGCGATCTTCTGACAGCTAT
>PGZG01000219.1 GCA_002840115.1 Gammaproteobacteria bacterium HGW-Gammaproteobacteria-14
TAGCAAATATTGTTATTCATCAAGCAATATCTGACATTTATGCTGTCTCCCTTGCTAATTTTTTGAATATAAAAGGTTTTCCAATATCCTGGGGTCGTCCAAGGCTGATTGCTGTGTAGGACATGGCTTCATATGTCGTGCCAGCGTCGCCAGATCCATAGTGGCAGCATAAAGTAGCCGGGTATTGACCATCCCATCAGCATAATCAGCCAGTCGCCGCCGCTGGCCAGCGTCCCGTCCACTGGGTGGCTGGCAAGTATTTCAATTGACGGGTTTGCTGCCTGGGACGGTAAGCAAGGCAGCAGCAACACTAGAGTGAGCAGCGGCGGAGCGCTCCGTAAATGCATCATGGATGCCTGTCTCGCTTGCACGGATTAACGCCGCTGGATAACACCATCACGACGTAATCGGGTTGCCAGTGCTTTGGCAAAATCATTCACGCCACTTTCTGCGCTAAGCGGGTTCAATGTGACCGATTGCGCTTTCCATACAGGTTCAGTGCTGCCAACGTCATAGACGGTGATCTGAACGTAGTATTCCTTGTTTGTCTGGTAGTAGCCCGGCGTATAAAGCGACTCATAATGGTAGTTGATTAACACGGGGTAGGCGCTGATGGGCGATGTCACGATAACCGGGCCAGGCGTCATTTGTGGTGGAATATAGTCTTCACGGCTTTCTGTTTTCAGGTAGGACGCCACCATAACGGCGTCTGCGCCGGAGTTGCGCACGGCGGCGGTGACACGTTCGCGAGCATCTGGCGACGCCAGATCGTTCACAGTTAGCAGCGAGCGAGCTTGAGTGGTAGTTACGCCAAGCGCTAGAAGATGTTCATCGATGGATTCTTCAATCCATTTTGAAATCGTTTTCTCCGGTGTCATTACCAGTACAAAGATATGCTCGTAACCTTGGGCAACCTTATCGTTAGCGGTCCAGTGGGATTGAATCTCGGTGCGGCTTGCGCAAGCGCCAAGCAGGCTAAGGAAGGTGATAGGCAGTAATAGACGTTTCATGGCTAACGAGATCATGGTTGCCTCAAGGGTCTGTTTTTATGTGAAACACGGAAAGAGCAATAAGCTATATTCCGCTGTCAGTACGGCAAGTGCAAAGGTGATCAGTATGCAGTGGGCGGCAAGAATCGTGGTATGTGTCTGGGTGTTGCTTCTGGTCGGTTGCACCGGATTGCCGGACGGTATTCGCCCGGTTACCGGTTTTGAGCTGCCCCGGTATCTTGGCACCTGGTATGAAGTTGCCCGGCTGGATCACTCCTTCGAGCGTGGATTGTCACAAGTCACTGCGGAGTATTCGCTGAATAGCGATGGCTCAGTGCGGGTTCTCAACCGGGGTTATTCGGCGGAGAAGGGGTCTTGGAAAGAAGCCCAGGGCCGAGCCCGATTTGTCGATGCCGACAACGTCGGGCATCTGAAGGTGTCCTTCTTTGGTCCGTTCTACGGCGCCTATGTCATTTATGAGCTGGACCATGGCGATTACCAATACGCCTTTGTAACCAGCTACAAACGTGATTTTCTCTGGTTCTTATCCCGCACACCGGAGGTCGATCCGGCACTGCGTAGCCGTTTTTTGCTGCAAGCCGCAGAGCTCGGCTTTGATATAGACGCACTGATCTGGGTGGACCAGTCAGCTCCCATAACAGAATAAGTCGTCGCTTTGCTTTGCTATACTCCGGCTTCGTTTTCCGGAGATGCCCGTGATTGAGTACCGCATTCAACCGTCTCGCCCCGAGGCGCATGTTTTTACCGTCACCCTGACCATCCCCGCACCAACCCCGGAAGGGCAGGTGCTGCGCATGCCGGCGTGGATTCCCGGCAGCTACATGATTCGCGACTTTGCCCGCCATGTGCTGTCGCTGCGCGCCGAAACTGGCGGCGTGCCGGTGGCAGTGGCCAAGCTCGACAAGGACAGCTGGCAGGTAGCGCCCTGTGATGGCCCGCTTCAGGTCAGTATCGATGTCTACGGCTGGGATCTGTCGGTACGCGGCGCCCATCTGGATACCCGTCACGCTTACTTCAACGGCACCTGCGTATTCCTGCAACCGATCGGCCACGAAGACCAGCCCTGCGAAGTAGAGATGCTGGCCCCGGAAGGTGCCGCTTACGCCACCTGGCGTCTCGCCACCGGCATGCCGCGTGTATCCGGCGGCGAATGGGATTTCGGCCGCTTTCGTGCCGAGAACTATGACGACCTGATTGATTATCCGGTAGAAATGGGCCACTTCGAAGATGCTCGTTTTGAAGCCGGTGGCATTGTTCATCGCGTGATTATCAGCGGCCACAGCGGCACCGATTTGGCCCGGCTGGTGCGCGATCTGCAACCGATCTGCGAGCAGCACATATCCCTGTTCGGCGAAAAACCGCCGATGCAGGACTACCTGTTTATGACGCTGGTGACGCCGGACGGCTACGGCGGCCTCGAACACCGCAACTCCACCAGCCTGATGTGCGCCCGCGCCGATCTGCCGCGTCGCAGTGATGCGCCGGACAAGCAGCGCGACAGCTATCGCACTTACCTTGGCCTGTGCAGCCACGAATATTTTCATAGCTGGATGGTCAAGCGCATCAAACCGGAAGTATTTACTCCCTACGATCTCAGTCAGGAAAACTACACCGAATTGCTGTGGGCCTTTGAAGGCATCACCAGTTACTACGACGATCTGGGCATGGCCCGTTGCGGCAAGATCAGCACGGAAAGTTATCTGGAATTGCTCGGCACCGCGATCAGCCGGGTGGCCCGTGGTCGCGGCGCCGACAAGCAAACCGTGACCGAATCCAGCTTCGATGCTTGGACCCGCTTCTACAAGCAAGACGAAAACGCCAGCAATGCCATTGTCAGTTACTACAGCAAAGGTTCACTGGTGGCATTGGCGCTGGATTTCACGTTGCGGCGCGTCACCAGCGGCGCGAAATCGCTGGACGATCTGATGCGCTTATTGTGGCAGCGCCACGGCAAGATCGGCGTCGGCGTGCCGGAGCAGGGCATTCAGTTGCTGGCCGAAGAACTGGCCGGCCAATCGCTGCAGGAATTTTTTGATCTGGCGCT
>PGZG01000011.1 GCA_002840115.1 Gammaproteobacteria bacterium HGW-Gammaproteobacteria-14
GCGCCTCGGCTAAATACCTCGGCCTGCCTTCCGAAGAGGCTTTCAAGGGCAAGGGTGTCTCTGCCTGTGCCACCTGTGACGGCTTTTTCTATCGCGGCCAAAAAGTAGCGGTTCTCGGCGGCGGCAACACCGCCGTTGAGGAAGCGTTGTATTTGTCGAATATTGCCAGCGAAGTGACTCTGGTACACCGTCGCGACAAGCTGCGCGCCGAGAAAATCCTGCAGGACAAGCTCCTCTCCAAGGACAATATTACTGTGGCCTGGGATCACAGCCTGGATGAAGTGCTGGGTGATGACAGCGGTGTCACCGGCATCCGCATTACCTCCACCAAAGATGGTAGCAACCGAGACCTCGACGTACAGGGCGTATTCGTTGCCATTGGTCATCAGCCCAATACCGGGATTTTTGAAGGCCAGCTGGACATGAAAGACGGCTATATCAAAATCAAAAGCGGTATCGAAGGCAATGCTACCGCCACCAATATTGCCGGGGTATTCGCCGCCGGCGATGTGGCCGACCACGTTTATCGCCAGGCCATTACCTCCGCTGGCGCGGGCTGCATGGCAGCTCTGGATGCCGAAAAGTATCTGGACAACCTGAACTAAGGCGGCATCATTGTCTGCCCTTACCTGGCTGGCGCCGGGGGACCCGTTTCCCCCGAGCCAGCAGGCGCTCGATGATCCTGATGGTTTACTCGCTGCGGGTGGCGACCTTTCCTGCAGCACCCTGCTTGCGGCCTATCGACGTGGCATCTTCCCCTGGTATTCCGACGGCCAGCCCATTCTCTGGTGGACACCAGACCCCCGATTAGTGCTCTACCCTGATCGCTTCCATTGCTCCCGGCGTCTGCAACGCAAACTGCGTAGCAATCATTGGCGCTTTTCGCTGAATCAGAACTTTGCCGACGTAATGGCCGCCTGTGCCGACACCCCGCGACATGGTCACACTGGCACCTGGATCACCCGCGAGATGCGAGCGGCTTACCAGCAGTTGCATACACTGGGACATGCCCATTCATTGGAGGTATGGCGCGACGAGCGTTTGGTGGGAGGCATTTACGGGGTTCAGGTAGGACGAGTGTTTTTTGGTGAATCCATGTTCAGCCACGAAACCGACACATCCAAAGCCGCCATGGCAACCCTCTGTCGCCTTCACGAGCGACTGCAGTTTGATCTGCTTGACTGTCAGGTGGAAAGCGAGCATTTGTTGTCTTTGGGAGCGGAATCACTCCCTCGTGCGCGGTTTGAAGAGACGCTTGCCCTACTTACCGCATCACAGGCCCCGCCTTGGCCAAAATGGTCAGCGGATCAATGGGGGTTTTAATGAGCGACCTGTCCGAACTGCGATTCTTTCGCACCCCGGCACATCGCTGCAGTTATCTGGAAGACCGGGAAGCCATCACCCTGTTTGTGGACCCGGCTACTCCGGTTAATGGTGCTGTTTACAGTGCCCTGTCCCGCCGCGGCTTCCGCCGCAGCGGCGATTTTTTGTACCGCCCCCATTGTGATGGCTGCCAGGCCTGTATTGCGGTACGCATTCCCGTGGCCAGCTTCGATTGGCGCCGTCGCCACCGGCGGCTCATGCGTCGTAACGCAGACCTCACTGTGGAAATACGACCCGCACGCTTTGATCGTGAGCTGTACAACCTCTATGCCAGCTATATCGACAGCCGCCATGGCGACGGTGACATGTACCCTCCCTCCGAGGAACAGTTCACCGGCTTTTTAATCAGCCAGTGGAGCGACACCCGGTTTTACTGTTTTCGGGAGCGCGGCAGGCTGGTCGCCGTGGCCGTGGTCGACCGGCTGGAAGACGGATTATCCGCGGTATACAGCTTTTATGACCCCCAACAAGCCCGGCGTGGCTTGGGCAATCTGGCTATTCTCTGGCAACTGGAGCGCTGTCGGCGCGAAGGCCTACCGTACCTGTATCTGGGTTACTGGGTCAGCGAGTGCCAGAAAATGGCCTACAAAAGCCAGTTTCAGCCCATGGAGCAACTGCGTAATAACCTCTGGCAACCCTTTCAGGCCTCCTCCTAGCCAATTTCAGTCCTTTTGCTTTTTCAAGCCTTTTACTTTGCAGCCGTGGTCCAATTCGGGCAGAATTGCGCCTTCGATTTTGGCGGTCAACCGCGAAGGGCTTTTAATTGCATGGCGAAAGAAGAGCAGATTGAACTCGAAGGCACGGTTATTGATACCCTGCCCAACACCATGTTCCGGGTAAAACTGGACAATGGTCACGTGCTGATTGCACATATTTCCGGGAAAATGCGCAAACACTATATCCGCATTTTGACCGGTGACCGGGTGAAAGTGGAAATGTCGCCCTACGACCTGACTAAGGGCCGCATCACCTTCCGCATGAAATAATCAGTATGGAATAGGAGTCTCTGCTGCTTCTCAGTCAGCGGCCTCGCTGCAAGATAAAACCTCTCAAAGAAAGCCCCATAAAAAATGCCCGGCAGACCGGGCATTTTTTATGGGGCTTTTAAGTGCCCGTGCTTGAGTATAGCGCCAGCTTGAACGTACCGACTTGAACTTATTCCCTCAAGCCGGCGCCACCGCTTTACCGCTTACCGTCAGCTGCAGCTTGTCATCAACCACGACCACACTGACACGACCCCCTGCTTCCGACAGCTCACCAAACAGCAGCTTTTCTGCCAATGGCTTTTTCAGTTGCTCCTGAATCAAGCGCGCCATTGGCCTGGCTCCCATGGCAATATCGTAGCCGTGCTCTGCCAACCATGCTCTGGCGTCGGGCTGCACATCCAGCACCACACTGCGCTCGTCCAGTTGCGCCTGCAACTCCACCAGAAACTTGTCCACCACACTGAGAATGGTTTCCGGTGTCAGCGGTTTGAACTGGATAATAGAGTCCAGTCGGTTGCGGAACTCCGGCGTGAACATTTTCTTCAACGCCTCCATACCGTCGGTGCTGTGATCTTGCCGGGTAAAGCCAATGGAACTACGACTAATTGCCTCGGCGCCAGCGTTAGTCGTCATGATCAGAATTACATTGCGGAAATCCGCCTTGCGGCCGTTATTATCGGTCAGGGATGCATGATCCATTACCTGCAATAACAAGTTAAAGACCTCCGGGTGGGCCTTTTCGATTTCATCGAGCAGCAGCACACAATGCGGCGTTTTTGTCACCGCCTCTGTGAGCAAACCGCCCTGATCGAACCCCACATATCCCGGTGGTGCACCAATCAAACGACTAACCGTGTGGCGCTCCATATATTCCGACATATCAAAGCGAATCAACTCAACACCTAACGCGCGAGCCAACTGTCGACTGACTTCGGTTTTACCAACACCGGTTGGGCCCGCAAACATAAAGCAGCCCACTGGCTTGTCTGCCGACTTCAAACCAGCACGGGATAATTTAATCGCCGCCGCCATAGCTTCAATCGCATCATTCTGCCCGAACACGGTCATTTTCAGATCGCGTTCCAGATTGCGCAGCAACTCCTTATCGGATGCAGACACCGACTTCGGTGGAATACGGGCGATCTTGGCAACCATTTCCTCGACGTCAGTCACATCCACAATACCGGTGCGCTGCCCCTCGGGACGCAATCGCTGCCAGGCGCCCACCTCATCAATCACATCAATGGCCTTGTCCGGCAAATAACGATCATTGATATAACGGGCAGAAAGCTCCGACGCTGCTTTCAATGCGCCGTCGGTGTATTCCACCTGATGATGTTCTTCAAAACGTTTCTTCAGGCCGCGGAGAATACCCACGGTTTCATCAACCGTCGGCTCAACCACATCAATTTTCTGGAAGCGACGTGCCAACGCACGATCTTTTTCGAAAATGCCACGGTACTCCTGAAAGGTGGTTGACCCCATGCACTTGAGGTCACCAGAAGCCAACGCAGGCTTCAGCAGATTGGAGGCATCCATAACGCCACCGGAAGCTGCCCCAGCACCGATTATTGTATGGATCTCATCAATAAACAGAATAGCGTTATCCTGCTTCTTCAGCTCATTGAGCAATGCCTTAAGGCGCTTTTCAAAATCGCCCCGGTATTTAGTGCCCGCCAACAGCGCGCCCATATCCAGAGAATAGACCACCGCATCCTCAAGGGGTTGCGGCACCTTGCCCTCAACAATCATCCAGGCCAAGCCTTCAGCAATAGCGGTCTTGCCGACGCCGGGCTCGCCGACCAGCAGCGGATTATTTTTGCGTCGTCGGCAAAGAATTTGTGCTGCTCGCTCAATTTCAAAGGCACGGCCAATCAACGGATCGATACGACCAGCAGCGGCCTGAACATTCAGATTGGAGGCATAACTATCGAGTGCGCTGCCAGTGTTACTCTCGGCACCCTCTTCACCAGACTGCTCACTATCCAGAGATTGGGCGCCCTCATCGCCATCGCTGATTTTGGAAATACCATGGGAAATATAATTCACCACATCAAGGCGATGAATGTTCTGGGTGGCCAAAAAATATACAGCCTGGCTCTCCTGCTCGCTAAAAATGGCCACTAGCACATTAGCGCCTGTCACTTCTCGCTTGCCCGATGACTGCACATGAAAAACCGCACGCTGCAGCACACGCTGGAAACCCAATGTCGGCTGGGTATCACGATCAGGGTCATCTTCAGGAATTAATGGTGTGGTGTCGTCAATAAACTGCGATACCGAAGCCCGCAACTCATCAACATCGGCGCCGCACGCCGTTAGCACTTCCACCGCAGAATCATTATCGAATAACGCCAGCAAAAGGTGTTCTACCGTCATAAATTCATGGCGATGACTGCGCGCATGACGGAAGGCCTCATTCAGGGTCATTTCCAGTTCTTTGCTCAGCATGATGACACCTCTAATGGCCGCTCAGTAATTGCCTCGGTTTCAGACCTCCATGCCTGACACTTCGTTCCTGCCTGACGCCATGTTCCGGCGATGCCCTTATGTTCCGATCCCATCCTTATGTTCTTTCACTATATGTTCTAGCACTATCTGCGGCACTCTTGCCAGCGTTACCACCACTTGCTTCTACACTGGCCCTCATTTCAGGCAAAGTCGCCGTCAGGCAATTTCTACCTGACACATCAATGGGTGTTGGTGCTGCCGAGCGTAGTCCATCACTTGATCCGCCCGAGTCTCCGCCACATCACGGGTATAAGTACCACAGACTGCCCTGCCTTCGGTGTGAACGGTGAGCATAATCCGTGTCGCCTGCTCCCGATTCATGCCAAAGAATAACTCCAGCACTTCCACGACGAACTCCATCGGGGTGAAATCGTCGTTCATCATCAATACTTTATACATGGCCGGGGGCTTGAGTTTCGGTCGCGCCTCCTCCACCACCAGGCCGTCATGCCGTTGCGGTGAGTCGGGACGTCCGTCTGACAAACGAATATCCATGGGCCGGTATGCAATTTGCTTCATAGCTATCTTTATTCCCTTGTACTGCGCTGGCCATCGAAGAGCAATAGTGTGCGGCTGCGCACGGCGAGCCTGATTCAGTAGCGGCGGGGGTTGACACCCTTGCCCGCTGGTTAAAAGATGTACGACTAGCGTGTAGGCGCTCGTACACGTACCACAGTAGCTATATGTACAAGCACTAGTTTACACCAGCATCGTGATGCATTGGTGAGTCCGGCAAAGTTAACCTCTAACCCGGCTCCGGGCCGGATCAAAGCTCCAGATACGACAGCGCAGGTGTAAGACCGGGAAAACAAGAATAAACCAGGGATGACAGGGGAAGAAAATGGCAACAGGCAAGGTAAAGTGGTTTAACAACGCCAAAGGTTATGGTTTTATTCGTCCGGATCAAGGTGGCGACGACCTGTTTGTGCATCATTCCTACATACAGATGGATGGCTACCGCAGTCTCAAGGCCGGGCAGCCTGTAGAGTACGAACTACAGCCCGCCGACAAGGGCTACCATGCGGTAAACCTCAAGCCCACGGGGGATGGCGAGGCCCAGCCCGATAACGACCCGGCATCCGCCTGATATATTTAGCCTCTGTCTGATCTTTTCAGTGCCTTGCCCGGCAAGCAATCACTGAGTTACCGTTATTGCAGCGGTCTGCAATGCATTTTCGATCGGACAGAGCGCTTTTATGGCCAGACTACTATTGCTGAATAAGCCCTATCAGGTGCTCTCCCAGTTCACCGATGCAGATGGAAGAAACACTCTTGCCTCGTTAATTCCTGTGCCGGAGGTTCGCCCTGCGGGCCGCCTCGACTACGACTCAGAAGGACTATTACTTCTGACAGATCACGGTCCACTGCAAGCGCGCATTGCTGAGCCACGCCACAAACTGCCGAAAACCTATCTGGTACAGGTAGAAGGCGCCATTTCGGAAGACGCCATGGCACGGCTTCGACGGGGCGTAACACTGAAGGATGGCCCAACCCGGCCGGCCATCGTTGAGGCTATTGAGGCTCCCGCACTGTGGCCTCGGCACCCTCCCATTCGCGAACGTAAACAAGTCCCCGACCACTGGCTACGAATCACCATTACAGAAGGACGTAACCGACAAGTGCGGCGCATGACGGCCTCCGTGGGCTTGCCAACTCTGCGACTGGTGCGCTGGCAAATTGGTGACTGGTCCCTGGAGGGACTCGCGCCAGGAGAATGGCGCGAACTGGAAGTTACTGTTCCCGAGACTGACTCCAACGGGCCGCCGCGTCGCGGTCGGTCTGCTTCATCTCCACCCAAACGCCCTCCCCGGCGGCGTTGATTTCTTTTTTCCAGAACGGCGCTTGGGTTTTCAGATAATCCATCACAAACGCGCAGGCATCAAACGCCACCCGACGATGCTCGGCGGTCACCGCCACACGCACAATAAGTTCGCCCACGCCCACCCAACCAACGCGATGAAAAACCTGGATGTCTGTTACCGGCCAACGCCGGGTCGCCTGCTCCGCAATGGCTTCGATGGAGCGCTCTGTCATGGCCGGATAATGTTCAATTTCCAATGCCACCACCCGGCCATTCTCGGAACGCACACGGCCCTCAAAAATCACCAGAGCTCCATCTCCGGAGTCTGACTCCAGAGACGGCTCTGTGAGAGACAACGATGTGAGAGATAACGGCATTTCACTAATCTGTACCTGAATCAACGCCTAGCCTCCGGTCACCGGCGGGAAAAGAGCCACCACATCGCCATCCTGAATCGGCGCCTGCAGAGACTCAAGCTGCTCGTTAATCGCGGCCATAATTGGCCGCTGGCCGGCAAATTCCTCCGCCCAGATACCGCCGCGCTCCGCTAGTAATGCACACAGACTGGCAATCGGGAACACACCACCGGGGTGCACCAGCTCCTCATGCTCACAGCCAAGGCGTTCTCGCAATCTGGCAAAATAGCGAATCTCAACCATTGTCATGTCCCCGCTGCCAAACCCCGGAGCGGCCACCTTCTTTGTGCAGCAGCGCAATGCCTTCGATCACCATGCCGCGATCCACTGCCTTGCACATGTCGTACACCGTCAAAGCAGCTACTGATACAGCGGTCAGGGCCTCCATTTCCACACCGGTGGGCGCTCGGGTGCGACAGCGCGCCTCAATCCGCAAAAGGCCATCCTGCTGCGGCTCAAAGTTCACCTTGATACTGCTTAACAGCAATGCATGACACAGGGGAATCAGCCGGGCAGTCTCCTTGGCGGCCTGAATACCGGCGATCCGGGCCACCGCCAGCACATCACCCTTGGGCTGATCACCGCTGACAATACGCGCCAGGGTTTCCGGCATCATGCGCACAAAGCCCTCCGCCAGGGCCATGCGTTCGCTATCCGCCTTGTCTGTCACATCCACCATGGACGCCCGGCCTCGCGCATCCAGATGGCTAAAGTCATTACTCATTGGCTGCCTCCACTCACCTTCTATTAGCCTGTCGGCGGATTGTACCTGTAAAGCCGGGGCTGCCTGGTTTATTCTCTGCCGCCCGAGATCGTCAGGCAGACCATGAACAGTTTTGAGCCGCATATCACCGTTGCCACCATCGTCGAACGCGACGGCCATTTTCTTATGGTGCGAGAAGAGTCTGAAGGCCGCATCGTGCTTAACCAGCCGGCGGGCCATGTGGAGGCTGGCGAAAGCCTGATTCAGGCAGCCTTTCGAGAAACTCTTGAAGAAACCGCATGGCAGGTGGAGATTACCGGGTTGCTGGGACTGTATGTTTATCAGCCCCGGCGCGGCGCTGGCGTGTATTACCGTATCTGTTTCAGCGCCGAACCTCGCCAACATGATCCCCGCCAGAAACTTGATACTGGTATTATCGAAGCGGTCTGGCTAACACCGGAAGCCCTGCATGAGAGGCACATGGAACACCGCGGGCCGCTGGTGCAACGCTGTATTGATGACTATTTGTCCGGCCGCCGCTTGCCGCTGGATGCCATTTACCAACACCCATGGCCACTACAACAGCGATGACACCATCTGTACCGAACACGCCCTTTAACAAGGCGCCAGAGCAAACCCGCATTATTGTCGGCATGTCCGGTGGCGTGGACTCTGCGGTGGCCGCCGCCCTGCTCAAACAACAGGGCTATCAGGTCGAAGGCCTGTTTATGAAGAACTGGGACGAGGATGACGGCAGCGAGTACTGTACCGCCCGGGAAGACCTGCTGGATGCCATGCAGGTTGCCGGGGTGCTGGATATTGAATTGCATACCGCCAATTTCGCCAGCGAATACTGGGATCGGGTGTTTGCTCACTTTCTCGATGAATACCGTGCCGGTCGCACCCCTAACCCGGACATTCTCTGTAATCGGGAAATCAAGTTTCAGGCATTTCTTGACCATGCCCTGACCCTTGGCGCCGACGGCATTGCCACCGGGCACTATGCGCAACTCGACTACCCTGCTAATGATGCCCGGCTGCTGCGGGCCGTGGATCACAATAAGGATCAAACCTATTTCCTGCACGCCGTCGGTGCCGACAAATTCCGCCGCACCTTGTTTCCCCTCGGCGGGCTGGAAAAACCAGCGGTAAGAGCCATTGCTGAAACTCAGGGGTTTGCCAATCACAAAAAAAAGGACTCCACCGGCATCTGTTTTATCGGCGAGCGTCGCTTCCGGGATTTTCTGCAGCAATACTTGCCGGCCCAGCCGGGAATCATTGAGGATGATCAGGGCCTGGTCATCGGTGAGCACAGCGGTTTGATGTATTACACCCTGGGGCAACGTCAGGGACTGGGCATCGGTGGTCGACGAGACTCGGATGAATCTCCTTGGTATGTGGCAGCCAAAGACCTCGAACGTAATGTTCTGATCGCCGTCCAGGGACATGACCATCCACTGATGCACCGTCAGAGCTTAACCACCAGCGCCGTTCACTGGATTGCCGGAAACCCGCCAACCTTTCCGGTCAGCCTCACGGCCAAAACCCGTTATCGTCAGGCCGACCAACCCTGTACCCTGACAGCCCTACAGGATGGCCGCGTTCGGGTAGATTTCCAGCATAGCCAACGGGCAGTAACACCGGGGCAATCAGTCGTGTTCTACGACGGCGCCGTTTGCCTTGGCGGCGCTGTTATTGAGGAGACATTTTAATGGCATCCGATCGCGAACAGATGATGGCGCTAGCCGCTATTTTTCAGTCCGCCCTGCTGGCAGATCAGCTGGCCACCACCGGACAGTGCAACCGGCGCAATATGGCGCCGTTATTTCAGGCGGTACTCACCCTGGATGCCACCGATTATCAGGATATTTACCCGAACCCTTCGGAACTGCGCCCAGGGCTCACCCTGTTGCGCAATGCCCTGAGCGGCCAGCAGCAACCCTCCGACCTGCGCGCCATTGGCCATGCGCTGGCGCTGATTCAGCTTTCCGGCGCCCTGCGCCGCGACAACGCCCTGATCAATATTCTCCGCAATCGTCTGGAGGTGGTTAGCGCCACCCGAGATGCGGCGAGTGACCCTGCGGACCCTGAAGTATGCCGACGCCTCGGCGGTATTTACGTCGATACCCTGAGCACCCTGAAATTCCGCATACGTGTGCAAGGCGAACCCGAGCACCTGCAAAACGAAGACAATGCCGCCACCATCCGAGCACTTTTCCTGGCCGGTGTGCGGGCCGCTTTCCTGTGGCATCAGGGCGGAGGCCGCCGCTGGCATATGCTGTTGCGCCGACAGCGCCTTCTGAAAGCCACCCAGAGCCTGCTAGCCCACTAAACAGCTTACTCCGGCCCTTACACTGGCAACTATTCCGGCACGATTCGACCCCGGACATCGGCCTCGAATTGCCGTATCATTGCGCCGCTTTTATCCGCCCCCGAGGATTCTCCCATGACCCAGCATCTGAACCCCCTGCTCGCCATTGCTCCGGTGGACGGCCGTTACGGCAGCAAATGCGACAGCCTTCGCGAAATCACCAGCGAGTATGGTCTTATCCGTAACCGGGTTCGGGTCGAAGTGCACTGGCTTGAGGCTCTGGCCCGCCACCCGGGCATCAAGGAAGTGCCGCAACCAAGCACCGATGCAGCCTGGACGCTCCGCAATGTGTCCCAAAGCTTTTCTGTGGAAGGTGCTGCTCGCATCAAGGAAATTGAGCGCACCACCAATCATGATGTCAAAGCGGTGGAGTATTTCATCAAGGAACAACTTGATGGTAGTACCGAGCTACGGGCTATTAGCGAGTTCGTGCATTTCGCCTGCACCTCGGAAGACATTAATAATTTGTCCTATAGTCTGATGTTGGCGGATGCCCGCGCTGTAATCCTGCCACTACTGGACAAGGTTATTCTGGCGATTCGCCAATTGGCCCACGGCCATGCTGCGGAACCCATGTTGTCCCGTACCCATGGCCAGTCTGCATCACCCACCACCGTCGGCAAAGAAATGGCCAACGTCGTTGCACGCCTGTCGCGGCAGCGCGATCAGTTCGCCGCCGTACCACTGCTGGGCAAAATTAACGGTGCCGTCGGCAACTACAATGCACACCTGAGCGCCTATCCGGAAATCGACTGGCCAGCCTTTGCGCAAAAGTTTGTTGAAAGCCTGGGATTGACTTTCAACCCGTACACCACCCAGATCGAACCCCACGACTGCATTGCGGAATATTTCCATGCGCTGATGCGCTTCAATACGATTTTGCTGGATTTTGATCGTGACCTGTGGGGTTACATTTCACTGGGCTATTTCAAGCAGCGCACGGTGGCTGGCGAAATTGGTTCCTCCACCATGCCGCACAAGGTCAACCCAATCGACTTCGAAAACTCGGAAGGTAATCTCGGGCTGGCTAACGCTATTATGGATCATCTGGCCGCCAAACTTCCGGTATCACGGTGGCAGCGAGACCTTACCGATTCCACTGTCTTGCGTAATGTGGGCGTCGGTCTGGCGCATAGCATGATCGCCTACAAAGCCAGCCTGAAAGGCATCAGCAAACTGGAAGTAAATCCAACACAACTGGCCGCCGATCTTGATGCCTCCTGGGAAGTATTGGCAGAACCCATTCAGACTGTCATGCGTCGTTACGGGGTTGAAAAACCCTATGAAAAACTCAAGGAGTTAACCCGCGGCAAAGCGATCACCCGTGATGCCCTGGCTGCATTCGTTGACACTCTGGCCATTCCCGAAGACGCCAAAGCGCGCCTCAAGGAAATGACCCCTGCCAGCTATATCGGCAACGCTACTGAACAGGCGCGAAAAATCTGATGTTGCCGGAGTTTCATCTGCCACTATCGGCGGAGACATTTCTAGCCGAGGTGTGGCAGCGCAAGCCCTTGCTGATGCGCGACTCGGCGCGCGGCCTTGAGCACCCGGATCCGGACACTCTGGCCGGACTGGCACTGGAAGACTGTGTGGAGTCCCGCCTGATGACCGGCGCTGACAAGGGTCCCTGGAACGTTCAGCAGGGCCCCTTTACCGCAGAGGATTTCGCTATCCTGCCACGGCAAAACTGGACTTTGCTGGTACAGTCCGTTGATCACTTTATGACTGAAGTCTCGCTGCTGCTGGATTATTTCCAGTTTCTTCCTGGTTGGCGCCTCGAAGACATCATGCTCAGCTATGCCGTCAAAGGCGGCAGCGTTGGCCCCCATTACGACCGCTATGACGTCTTCCTGATTCAGGCCAGTGGCCAGCGCCGCTGGAAAATCGGCCCGCACTGTGACGACCATAGCCCCCGTCTACCCCACGATCAGTTGCGCCTGCTGGCAGACATGCCGGTGGAGGAAGAGTTTTTGGTGGGCCCAGGAGATGTACTTTACCTGCCCCCCGGCGTTGGCCATTGGGGAGTTGCCGAAGACGATGATTGTGTCACCTGGTCTGTGGGTTTTCGCGCCCCTGCCCCTGCGGACCTGCTGGCGCGGCTTACCGATAGCGCCCTTGAAAATGCCGATCAAACCCTCTACAGCGATGCCGGCCGACCCGTGGCGCAAGCCCCCGAGCAACTGACCGACACAGACATGGACAACCTCCGGGATCAAGCACTGGCATTGATCAATCGTGATGCCCTGCGGGATGCGCTGGCTGGCCTGTTGTCCGAACCCCGTCAGCCCGCCGGTCTTGATTTCGACATCGATTGCGGGCACATTGCCGCCGCTGCACCGGATACGGTGTTAGTGCGCCATGGCGCCACCCGGTTGCTAATCGACAATCAGGGCCATGCCTGGTTAAACGGCGAACGCCGTCAATTAAGCTCTATGGAAAAGCCATTGGTAGCCCTGCTGGCTCGCCAACGGCGCTACACCCAAACGGATTTGCAGGCGCTGATGAATGATCAATCAGCGACCCTGCTAGAGGAATGGATTGATGCCGGCTTCTTCAGCGCAATTGAGTGAACAGACTATGCCCGTGACCGTTCGTCGTACCAGCTGGGCAGAGCACGAAACCGCCCTGCGGAAAGTCCGTGAAACTGTATTTATTCGCGAGCAACGGGTGCCAGATTCACTGGAGTGGGACGACCAAGACGCGGATGCCATTCACTTTCTCGCAACCGGTCCCAATGATTTGCCCGTAGGCTGTATTCGTCTGCTTCCCTCTGGGCAATTAAGCCGTCTGGCAGTGCTGGAGTCCTTTCGCAATCAGGATATCGGCTCTGCGCTACTCAATGCCGCCGAACAGGAAGCACGCGCTCAGGGTATGAAAGAAATTTTCCTTCACGCCCAAACCCAGGCCACACGGTTCTATGAAAACGCCGGTTTTAGCGTCAGCGGCGGCATCTTTCTGGAAGCCGATATCCCGCACCGCCAGATGTTCAAAGAACTGGACAACTGATGAGCCAGCAACTCGAGGGCATGCTGGCAGATGATCGCGGCGCCTTCGAGCAGGCTTGCGACAGTTTGCTCAGCTCTTGCCGCCGCCACGCGCGTATCTTTGCCCCCGACCTTGATCAGCAGCTACTGAATCGTGATGCGGTTAGCGAACAGCTGGTGCGTCTTGTTCGCGAGAACCGAAACGCTCGAATACAGATTATGCTCAACGATCCCGAATCCGTGGTACAAAGCGGCCATCGGCTGTTGTATGTCGCCCGCCGATTGTCTTCTTACATAAGCATTAGAGTCAGCCCCATCGAATTGCAAGATATGGAGCAATGTTGGCTGATCGCAGATGAACATGCGCTATTGTGGCGTCCAGATTTTCGTTATTTACGGCATGGCATTCGACAGTATGGCGGTGAACGAGTTGGCCAGCTACAGCGCCTTTTTGACAATCACTGGGACAAGGCTACAACCGCCCCGTCGCTACGCCAGCTTCACCTCTGAAGCTGGCCGACGTTTGCCCAGCTGAGCCAGCAATCGCTGGCGCGCGCATTGATATTGCCGCCGGGAAAGACCGCCGCTGAGTAAAATGCGACGGTGCTCCGCAAGCTCCGCCGCCAGCCGCCTGCTACCAACAGGCAGCACCACCGACGCCCCCTCAATCCGCTCTGCGAGCAACGCAACCAGTCTGACGGCATCCTTACGTCCAGTAAATCCATGCAGCACTGAACAGACCGGTGTATCTCCCAGCGCCGTATAAAATACCCAGCGCCCTGGTCGCGCCGACATCAGCATTAATGCAATCACGGATAACATCGCCAGCGTCAGAGCCGGGATCAAAGATGATGATACCCACGCCCCCAGCGACAGCGTCAGCACCAGCGCCATAGCCCCCATGGAAAAGCGCTGACGCAATGTGCCCGACTCATAACGGGGCACGGGCGCCAGATAGGCCAAATTAATCACCAACTCCTCCTGTTCCGGACGCTGACGATCGCAAACCGACAGATAATGACCATTAAACAGCGTCAACTGCCGATCAATATCATGCCAATGACTGCGTTGCCGCAGCTGCACTTCCAGACGGCGCGCCGGCAAGTCTGGCACCTGAATATGAGGGTTATCGCTAGAATGCAGTAAATCTGCCGCAAGCGGACTTGCACTATTGTGCATAACTGTCGCCCCACCATTTCAAGAAAACGTTTTTCAGGAAATCCCTGATAGGTAAATAGTGCACCACGAGAGTAAGAAAATAATATGAACCCGTTGGCAGCAAAGACTTGCGCTCAGCCGCAATCCAGAGAATAGGTCAGTCGATACAGGGAATGATCGCTGTGCTGATACTTTTCCTCAAAGTCAGTCAGCGGGGATGAGGCAGTAAATGAACCATGGCTTCCGGAGCACCCCATGAAAGCTAATACCTGCGCCATCTCATCCACGTAAATTGACCAGTTGCTGCGTAGCTCAAGGAGCCCACCCAGTGCCAGCAGCGTCGGAAATACCGGGTGGCCGTGCCAGCGGCGTTGCAAATGGCCAGGTTTGGGCCATGGGTTCGGGTATAACAGGTAGTGTCTCTGCAAAGTCCAACCCGCTGACACCATCAGCCGCCAGAGGTCCGCACACTCCGCCCGCAGTAGCAGCGCATTATCCGGCAGCACCGGATAGCGCTGTCGTCCACGCTCCAGTCGAGCCGCCGATTGGTCGAGACCCACCACCAGCACATCCGGGTTCTCCTCCGCCAGTTGCACCGTCGCACGACCGGTACCACAACCGGAGTCCATCCAGAGAGGGCACTCAGAACGCTGACGGCGCCATTGGCTCAAGCTGTTAAACGCCAGACGACTATGATCTGCCAATGGCTGACGCCATGGCGTCGCCAAATGACGCGCTAGCAGCACTTGCAAAGAGGGATGAATGCCGTCCTGAGAGGACTGCACAAGTCGACTATTACCGGGCATAACCGTCTGCGAGGTAAAAACGGTAGTGTATCAGGGATGACAATACATTGATGACAAGCAAACGGGCGTCCCTGCCCGCTTGCTTTACAGTAGACTCAACACCCCTCAATACAGGGCACAATACCAGAAGCAGGCAGAGCGAGCCCTCCACCCAACACCGGACCAATAATTGGACCGATGCTCTCAAATCCAGCAAACAAAGAATTCAATAAAACGTTAATCAGGTTCTCATCCACCACATCGCTGATCGGCCCCAGCAGATAGCTGCGCTTACTGCCATCCGCAAAATGAATGGAAGCGCCCAGATTACTCCAATCAGCATTGACGGTAGCCACCAGCGTAGAGCCAGAAACAATCACCCCACCATTGAGCCCGGTAACATAGAAATCCAGAGTATCTCCGGTATTAACCAATCTTGCGCGCAACCGGTTGTTGTCCAGCTCAAACCGGTAATCCCGTGTGCCTCGCTCCAAATCCAGTATTTCCAAACGAGCATCACCTAACAGCGACAGCACAGATGGATCCAGACCACCTATAATGTCGTCGAGGTCATCCTCGACACCGAAACCGGCAAGCAACTGACCTACCAGCTCGAATAACCCGGACATGCGACCACCCAGGGTCATATGCATTTCTGGCAGGTTAAACGCTTCAAAACCAAAGCAGGCATCCAGCGAAGACTCATCACCGATGGCAACACGCAATGGATCTCGACCTTCACAGAAAACACTATCTTTCAGGGCAAACAGTTGATCCCCGAACGGCGACTCAAGGCTGCCATCATCAATCTGTATTAGCAGCAATGGCTCGTCAGAGTCGCCGAAAATAGCACCAAGATTGAGCACGCCAGAAAGATCCAGATCAGCAACAAAGCCGTCCCCGGCACCTACTGGATGGCCATGCTCTGGCATACTATTACGGGTCAGCGAGCCCTCCCCCGCCAAACGCAGTCCAAACACGGCACTGCTCAGCTCATCCAGGCTCCCACCGAGTGCGGCTAACCCGGAAAGATCAATTTCCAGTACACCTGCCAGTTCTCCAGTAAAGGTACTGTTGCTTAATGAGGCGAATTCTCCCTCATTACCTTGCAAGCTAAACTGAATCTCACTCAAGCTGGATGTCAGGACAACAATCCGTGCGTCAACCATCTGGTTATGACGAACCCCGGAAAGTCTTATGCTGCTATCGGGGCATACGCTGGCATAACCTTCAGGCATACCCAGCTCAGGAAGCCCCATACTGACATCAAAACAGTCGCCCTCACCCTCTATATCAAAACCCAGCAAGGCTCCCAGCACAGCTAAAGCAGCACCTTCCGCTAGCACCCGCACCATATCCACAGTGTCATCAGCACTGCCATCATCTGGTTGATACAACCAGTTAAGCTGGTTCATCTGAGTAGCAAGGAAGGTTCCCGAAGCATCAATACCCGCGGTTGACAGATACAGCTGGAGATCGTCCAGGAGTACCAACGCACTGGCATAGTCGGCAGCATCAAAGGCGAACTCACCACCCGCTGCGGTAACCGGATCATGAGCCCACTCACTGAACAAGTTTTCTACGGCGGCAAACAAAGAAGCGCGGTCTTCGGCATCGAATAATGCCAGTAACAACTCCTCTACGGCATTTCGAATAATATCCACACCCACCGAGTCTTCATCGTCCGTCACCAACATAAGCTGGCCGCTCAGCTCCGCAAACTGCTCGGCAAAAAGGCTCAACACATATTGAGTGCTAACTGCACCATCGCTGCCATAAGCGAGCTGGGCAAAACTGGCGCTGACAACGGCATGCATCACCGCATCATCGGTTGCACCATCCGCCTCAGAGGTCAGATCAATTGGCAACTGGTGAGCAAAGTCAGGAGACAGGTCAAACAGATCAGCAACCCGGGCAAGCGCCATCTGTGCCATGCTGTCGGATACGGGCAACACACTCGACAGAGCCTCCACCCAGCTCGCTGCCAGATGGGTCAACGGTGTTACCGCAATGGGATCCGACAAACGATTTGAGGGAATAATCGACAGCAACCGGAAATCATCATCCGGAATAACGCCACCTTGACCAAAAGGAATCTCACCGCAACTGGGTTGGACATCACACATCATGCGGGTATCAACGTTCGCCAGCACTTCGATCAGCACCGGGCCAGACTCACCGGAAACATCAAGATCAAAGTAACCGTTAGCATCGGTGCTGCTAAAGGCGAACAGAGTCCATTCTCCGGGCGCACCTGCGGTAAAGCGATAGGCATTGACAGTGGCATCGGACAATACCCCTTTCACTGCCCGGCCTTCAGCAACAAGCGATGGAGAGTCAGGATCGGAAGGGTCGGACGGAGAAACAATATCCGGGTTTGAATTACCACCAGACCCGGAGCCGCCGCAGGCGAACAGAGCCAGTGACATCAGTAGAACAAGCAAGTGTTTCGAGGCAGCCATCATGGCAGTTTCTCCGGCATCGTTGTTATTGTTGTGCTGCTATTGGTTCTTGAGTTACTGCTTTTTAAAAGCTCTTGCAGCCGGAAATCGCTTTAACGGGATATATCCCTACTGCCGTAACCGACTAGACATACTCTCCACAGCTTAAGGCAAATCTAAGGCAAACGCATGAAATCGTCTCAGGTCTGTCCTGTGCTGACTAAAAAAAGGCCCGATATGAATCGGGCCTTTTTGTCATTCGCCTGCCGGTTACCCAGCGTGTAGCGCTTTTTCTTCGATCCGGCGACGATGCAGAACCGGCTCGGTATAGCCGCTCGGCTGGGCACAGCCCTCGAACACCAACTCGCAAGCAGCAGCGAAAGCGACGCCATCAAAGCCCGGCGCCATCGGCTGATACAACGGGTCGTTGGCATTTTGCTTGTCGACCACCACCGCCATACGTTTCATGGCCTCCATCACATCGTCCTGGCTAACCACGCCGTGGCGTAACCAGTTGGCGATATGCTGGCTGGAAATCCGCAGGGTGGCGCGGTCCTCCATCAAACCGACGTTGTTGATATCCGGCACCTTGGAGCAGCCCACGCCCTGATCGATCCAGCGCACCACATAGCCAAGGATACCCTGGCAGTTGTTGTCCAGCTCCGCACGCTTCTCGTCAGCGCTCCAGTTGGTATCGGTGGCCAACGGCACGCTGAGGATGTCATCCAACGAGGCGCGGGAGCGGCTCTTCAGCTGCTGCTGCACGGCAAATACGTCCACCTTGTGGTAATGGGTGGCATGCAGGGTACCGGCGGTCGGTGACGGCACCCAGGCACAGTTGGCTCCAGCCTTCGGGTGGCCGATTTTCACTTCCATCATCTGCTTCATTTCGTCCGGCATAGCCCACATGCCTTTGCCGATCTGAGCATGGCCCGGCAAGCCGCACTCAAGACCGATATCCACGTTCCAGTCTTCGTAGGCGTTGATCCACTTCTGCTTCTTCATGTCGGCCTTGCGCACCATGGGACCCGCCTCCATGGAGGTATGGATCTCGTCGCCGGTACGGTCAAGGAAGCCGGTGTTGATGAAGGCTACCCGTGAACTGGCTGCGGCGATGCAGGCTTTGAGGTTGACCGAAGTGCGGCGCTCTTCGTCCATGATGCCCATTTTCAGGGTGTACTGCGGCAGGCCAAGCAGTTGCTCGACACGGCCGAACAGCTCGCTGGCGAAGGCGACTTCATCCGGGCCATGCATTTTCGGTTTGACGATATACATGCTGCCGGTGCGCGAGTTGCCCTTGCGCTGCAGATCGTGCATCGCGATCAGGCTGGTGCACACGGCGTCGAGAATACCCTCAGGAATTTCACTGCCGTCCTTCAACAGAATCGCCGGGTTGGTCATCAGGTGGCCGACGTTA
>PGZG01000220.1 GCA_002840115.1 Gammaproteobacteria bacterium HGW-Gammaproteobacteria-14
CTGCTACCGTGCTGAGAGTTCCCGGGACACGCCGTGAATACATCCCTGTAGGCTTGTGTTCGACATCCATGTCTCACACAGTCCCGGGAACTCTCAGCACGGTAGCAGGCCTCGCATCGCGCTTTGATCAACGTCTTGAGATTATTTTCGCCCGAAGAGCCTGCTAACCAATCCCGCAGACCTCAGAATCGGACGCACTTCCATCAAGGTGCCATGAATATCATCAACATGGTTGATCAACTGATCGACATGATTGGTGATGCCGTCAACCCGTACGCTCAGCTCACTGACCTGCCCCGGCAAGGCATCCATACGTTCGATGATGCGCATGATACGGTGCGCCATGATCAGATATTCGAGCGCTGCGCGGATCACCGCGAACGTCACTAGAAAAACGATCGGCGATGCCAGCGCCGCCATCAGGCCGACCATCAGCGAGAAATAGAAGCAAGCCACTACAATACTGACGATGACCACCAGTGCTCCCAACAGCAACAGCACATAGAAGAGCGGCAACAGCTGCATGGTCAGGTAGCGGTTAAAGCGCCAGTCGCCAATATTGGGGATGGTGCCGGTCGGCTTGACCGGCTTATCCAGCGGGGTACTGTTTGTGGCTGTCATGATCCGGCTCCATGCTCAGGGCTTGTCGCATCAGTGTACGCATCAACCGCAGATAGTTTCTTTGCTGCAGGTGCATAACATGGTTGCCCGGGAACCAGTGCAGATGGCTGCCGGGCCAGTGTTCGTGCAGCAGGTTCTGATAACGCGGGGCAGTAAAACGATCGCCGGCACCGGCAATGATCAATAACCTTTCCGCTGGCACCTGAGGTTTCCAGGTCAGTGGGCAGTGGATCGCCGTTGCGTGACGAATATCGGTGAGGTCCAAACCGGCCTGAGGCAAAATACGCTGGAAAGCTTCGCGCAGCGGCGCCCATTCCATCAGCATGTCGGTGGGCGACACTACCGCCGCATTCGGCATGGCAAAAGCAAGATCCTTTTCCACGGCCGCCATCAACGCCGACAGATAGCCGCCAAGACTCAGCCCGCTGATGCCGATAGTGGGCACACCGAGCTCACGCAGATAACGCATGAAAGTACGCACCTCATGGATTGCCTGCAGCATGGTTTCATTGGTTTCGGCGAAGCCGTGGCTGAAGTAGCCAAACCCGCTAAACGGATCAAACCGTTCACGACGGCTACCATGGAAAGGCAGGGTATAAAGCAACACATCCCAGCCCTGATCGTAAAACCAGCGTAGGGAAAACATCGCGCTGTTGATCCAGTAGGCATCCAGCGAATAGCCATGCAGAAACACCAGCGTTGGCCTTGGACCATCAGGATGAGTCCAGTGCCGGGCTTCCGCAATGCGATTTCTGGCATGGCTGGCAACGCGATCTCGTAATGCCGGATTCAATGCTTCGAAAGTACTGTCAAAACGTAATGTCCGGCTATCAATGCCTGGCACCGGTTTTTTCGGTCGACTGATACGCACCGCCACCTGATCAGTTGGCGGCATAAATACCTGCATCGGGTCACCCCGATCCGCCAGATCACGATAGAAATCCATTTCGCCGATCTGCTCTGCCAATGGATGCTGGCGAATATTCTTGACCATCGCCGCGAGTACACCAGCCGCCAGACCATTTTTCAAAACATGGTCCAGCGCTGCCGAAGCACCCACTTTGAAACGGTGCTGACGATCAATCGGGGTTTCCACGGGCCTGCGATGATAGTCAACAGGCAAGCTTAGCCACCAGGGCTGGTTGGCGCGAGTCATTATGTGCTACTGCCCGCGCATGATTTTCAATCCAGGCGCCACTGCCAGTTCCCACAGGCGGCGGGCATTGTGGAATGTCGATACCGCCAACTTGCCATGCAGCGGAAAAATGATTTCCGGCAAATTCTTCCCAACGCCGGCAAGAATAAACTCCGCTGCCTTGTCCGCTGTGATCGGTCTGACCGGGGTTTTACTACGAATAAAATCGAACGGACTATCGTTGCCGAGCTTCAGTTTTTGCATTTGCTCAACGCCCACGATATTGGTTTCGACAATACCGGGGCAGACTGCGCTAACGCGTACGCCATAGATTTTGGCTTCCTCACGCAACGACAGACTGAGACCAACCACTGCATGCTTGGTCATGGCATAAAGCGCCAGCATCGGCGCCGGCATCAAGCCGGCAATCGAGGCGGTGTTGACGATATGGCCGCTACCCTGCACACGCATCACCTCATAGGCGGCCAGCGTGCCATACAGGACACCCATCTGATTGATATCGATGGTGCGCTGCCAGTCCGATTCGACGTTGTCTTTCAACTCGCCGGTAATGGCAATGCCAGCGTTGTTGAACAGGTAATCCAGCGACCCTTTTGCTGCGACATCCTGAATCAATGCAGTAAATGCGGTCCGATTGGTGACATCCAGTTGCTGTGTAGTCAGCTTGCCGGCGCCGGTGTGTCCAGCGGTCAGGGCCTTGAGGCCTTCAGCATTGACGTCGGTGGCAACCACATGGGCACCGAATGACAGCAGCTTCAGGGTAATAGCCCGCCCCATCCCCGAGGCCGCACCCGTTACCACTGCGGTCTTGCCATGGAATATTTTCATCATGCCCCCGACTATTGTTATGAGTATGGATTCAGGCAGCACCGGAACCGGCACTGCCCGAACATCATCGCAGCAGATCAGTCACGGCGATACATAGTGATCACGCAGGCACCACCCAAACCCAGGTTATGCTGCAGGGCCACCCGGGCATTCTCGACCTGACGTTTCTCCGCCTGACCACGCAACTGCCAGACCAGCTCGGTGCACTGCGCCAGACCGGTGGCACCCAGCGGATGCCCTTTCGACAACAGCCCACCGGATGGATTGGTGACGAATTTGCCGCCATAGGTATTATCCGCATCCCAGATAAACTTCTCGGCGCCGCCTTCCGGGCACAGACCAAGGCCTTCATAGGTGAGCAGTTCATTGGCAGTAAAGCAGTCATGCAGCTCCACCACATCAACATCTTCAGCGCCGATACCGGCTTCCTCGTAAACT
>PGZG01000012.1 GCA_002840115.1 Gammaproteobacteria bacterium HGW-Gammaproteobacteria-14
GAGGATTTGCGAGTGACAGTATCCATCGGTGTTGCGGAATATCGTATGGGCGAATCCATTGATGACACCTTGGCCCGCGCAGATGGTTGCTTGTATCAGGCCAAGGAGGCGGGGCGTAACCGCGTTCTCTGCGAAACCCACCTGAGCCGGGCGGCTAATGCCTGAGCTCTCTTTCTGAAGATTCTTTTTCCGGGAACACCACCAGGTGTTTCGCGGCAATGCGAATGCGACACTCTCGTCCGGTTTCCAGATCCACATGGCTGCCAGTCAGGCAAGTTAGCTGTTCACCGTTTTCCAAGCCGAGGCGATAAAGAATATTAGCGCCGGTAAAGGTGCGCTCCAGTACCCGAGTGGTCACCGGGCCATCGAGGTCAGGTACCACGTCTTCGGGCCGTAATAAAACATCGACGCCGGAGCCGGGTGGTAGCGACAGGATTTTTTCCGAGGATAGTTCGCCGACCGTGGTACTGACTCGTTCAGCGGTAATGACTTTGCCATGTAGGAAGGCACCTTGACCTGCGAATTCCGCCACGAAGCGGCTGCCCGGTGCATGATAAATCCGGTAGGGGGTGTCCCATTGCAGCAGCTTTCCAGCCCGTAAAATAGCAATGTGGCTCGCCATGGCAAAGGCTTCTTCCTGATCATGGGTGACCATCACTGCGGTGACACCTTCCAGTTTGAGAATGCTGAGTAACTCGCGATTAAGCTGGCGACGTAAATCCAGATCCAGGCTGGCAAAGGGCTCATCGAGTAATATCAGCCGAGGCCGAGGCGCGACGGCTCGTGCTAAAGCGACCCGCTGTTGCTGGCCGCCAGACAGTTCATGGGGGAAGCGTTCGCCAAGATCATCCAGTCGCACCATGGCCAGGCATTCCCGCACCCGTTGCTGGCGCTCGGCGCGTGACTGTTGACGCAGTGCAAAGGCAACATTGTCCGCCACCGACAAATGCGGGAATAGGGCGTGTTCCTGAAAGACCATGCCAAGGCCCCGCTTTTCTGGTGCCAGAGTAAAGCCGGGTTTGGAGGCAACCTCTCCGTTGATCAGAATGCGCCCGCCGGAGAGTGATTCGAGGCCAGCGATGGCTCGCAAGGTGGTGGTTTTACCACAGCCGGAAGGGCCGAGCAGACAGGCAATCTGGCCGGGATTCAAGGCGAAGCTGATGTCGTGAACCACCTGCTCGCTATCGTAATGGCAAGCAATTTGATCCAGTTGCAACAAGGGCTGAGTCATTGGAAAGGCGGTCCCGGAATTACAGGCGATGGCCGCACAGCATGCCTCAGCGCGGCCCGATCAGCAAAAATTCCAGCAAGGCTTTTTGCGCATGCAGACGGTTTTCCGCCTCATCCCACACCACAGCCCGTGGATCATCGAGCATGTCATGGCTGATTTCTTCACCCCGGTGAGCTGGCAAGCAGTGCATAAACAGTGCTTCCGCTGCGGCGCAGTCCATCAGCGCCGGGCTAACCTGATAGTCCGCAAAGGCTTTTTCCCGGCTGGCCTGCTCTTCCTCCTGACCCATTGAGGCCCAGACATCCGTCACTAACAGTTGAGCGCCCTCGGCGGCCTTGCGAGGATCACGCTCAATAGTGACACGACCGCGCTCTCGCTCCACCAGATCGGCTCGGGGTTCGTAACCTTCCGGGCAACTCACTACCAGTTCGAAGTCGAATTGGCGTGCGGCGTTAATGTAGCTATTGCACATATTGTTGCCATCGCCTACCCAGACCACCCGTTTGCCCTGAATACTGCCACGGTGTTCAACGTAGGTTTGAATGTCGGCCAACAACTGGCAGGGGTGAAAATCATCGGTCAGCGCGTTAATCACCGGCACTGCGGAATGGGCTGCGAAGGTTTCCACAGTACTGTGGGAAAAGGTGCGAATCATCACCGCATCGACCATGCGTGACAGCACTCGTGCGGAGTCTTCAATGGGTTCACCGCGGCCCAGCTGGGTGTCTCTGGGTGATAAAAAAATACTGGCACCACCAAAGTGATTCATCGCCACTTCAAAGGATACTCGTGTCCGAGTGGACGACTTTTCGAAAATCATGCCCAGAGTTTTCCCATGAAAAAAATCATGGGGTTCCTGACGCCGATGCATTGCCTTGAGGGTAATGGCTCGATCAATTAACCCGTTGAGTTCTGCGGGAGAGAGGTCTAGCAGAGTTAAAAAGTGACGCACGCTCATGCCGCCTCCTGTTCGTCGACAAAGCTGCGGACGGCATCGTTCAGGCGCTCTACCAGCAGATCAATTTCCTGTTTACTAATGGTTAGCGGTGGCACCAGGCGGACAACGCTGCCGGCGGTGACATTAATCAGTAGACCACGGTCACGGCATAGCGCTACCAGTGCCGGGCAGTCGCGATCAAACTGTACGCCAGTCATCAAACCCAGTCCGCGAATTTCGCTAATCATGGGGATGTCTGCAAACTGTTTGCGCAGGGCGTCACGCAGGTAATCGCCACTGGCCTGTACCTGTTCAATCACGCCTCCGGTCAGGGTATCAACCACTGCTTCGGCCGCCGCACAACCCAGCGGATTGCCGCCATAGGTGCTGCCATGGCTGCCCGGACCAAACAGGGCTGCGGCTTTGCCGCGGGTCAGACAGGCGCCAATAGGAAAACCATTACCAAGGCCTTTGGCGGTGGTGACCACATCGGGCAAACAGTTCATTTGCTGGAAAGCAAAATAGCTACCGGTACGGCCATTGCCGGTTTGGATTTCATCCAGCATTAGCAGCCAATCATGTTCGTCGCAGAGGGACCTGAGGCCGGCAAGGTAATCTGTCGCTGGCACATGAATGCCGCCTTCGCCCTGAATGGGTTCCACCAGTACGGCGGCAATTTGTCGATTACTGGCGGCGACTCGGCGAATCGCTTCCAGGTCGTTAAACGGCACCCGGATAAAACCCTGCACCAATGGTTCAAAGCCGGCCTGTGCCTTGCGGTTACCGGTGGCGGTGAGAGTGGCAAGGGTGCGGCCATGGAAAGCACTTTCCATGACAATAATGTGAGGAACTTCAATATGCCGACGGTGGCCATGGAGGCGCGCCAGTTTAATAGCGGCTTCATTGGCTTCGGCGCCAGAGTTGGAGAAAAAGACTTTTTCCATGCCGCTGGCATAACAGAGTTTTTCCGCCAGAGCTTCCTGACGCTCAATCCGGTACAGATTTGAAGTATGCACCAGTGATGCTGCTTGCCGGGTAATGGCTTCGGTAACCGCCGGATGACAGTGCCCCAGATTACAGACGGCAATCCCCGCCACGCCATCCAGCCAGCGGTTGCCCGCCTCATCGATTAACCAGCAGCCTTCACCACGACTGAACATCAGTGGCTGGCGGCTATAGGTGGGCATCAGGTACTGGTCTGTGGTCACGGTTTGGCTGTCGCTCATCAATGGGCTCCGGGGCGGGTTTGCCCAGAAACGAAAAACGGCAGCTATAGCTGCCGACGAGGACCGATGATAGCCCCGCCGTTTCTGAGCTGCAATGCCCTTTGCCGGGTTGTGTGTGCCGTTGGGTGAGTGGTTGAGGCTGGATCTTGATCTACATACAAACAAGAACGATTTGCATTTAGATTAATGTTTGCATAGGATGCGCATCATTCAGGGGAACTTTACCGGACCTGAATATTTTCCCGCGGCATTGCCTCGGGTGGGCGCCTGCCACCGGTCTGGCGATTTCTACTTTTCTGGAGACAGTTTGTGAGCAGCCGATCATTACCTCCCTCTCGCCTGCGGGCGATCCCTCTTTCCGTTGCTATGGCCATTGGTGGCGGGTTTATGCTGTCCAGTGTTGTTTATGCGGACAACAGGTTGCCGCAAATTCATGTCGTCGGTACGGAAGAGGCTGACATTGCCCGTCAGCCCGGCGCCGTTTCCATGGTGTCGCGGGAGGACATGGATAAAGCCCAGCCGCGTTCTACAGAAGATGCTCTTAGTCGTGTTCCCGGCGTTTATATCAAGCGTGAAGAAGAGTCCGCCGTGGTGGCCAATATCGGTATCCGTGGCCTCAGCTCTGCGGATTACAAAACCTTGATCCTGGAGGATGGTGTGCCGGTGGCGCCTGGTTTGTTTGTGGGCAATGGCCGTTATTACAACCCGCGTATTCAGCGCATCGACAACATTGAAGTGCTCAAGGGTGCCTCGTCTCTGCGTTATGGGCCGAGCACCATCGGTGGTGTTATCAATTACCGGACAAAACAACCGCAAGACGGTGCTGCAGTTGAGCTCAGCGGCGGCTCTTTTGGGACGCTCAATAGTGTATTGGAATTAGGTGGCAGTGCTCCTTCCGGTGATGGCGTCTTTGGTGCTGTTATCAGCCGGTCGGAAAGCGATGGCTTTATGGATAAAGGCTATGAAGCCTCTGACGTCATGGTGAAAGCCGGTACGGCGATTGGTGATGACCAATGGCTGGCGGTGAAATTTACCGACTATGATAACAAAGCCAATATCTCCTATCGTGGCCTGTTTCTGGATGACTACAACGCCGGTGCAACCTACAACCCGGCCCCGGATGACTATTTCCTCACCGGTCGCACCTCATTCGATATCAATCATGCCTGGGATATCAATGCATCTATGACGCTCAATACGGTATTTTACTGGAGCGAAATGTACCGGGATTACTGGCGTTATGGTGTGGACCCCACGGAGACTGTCACCGAAGGGCGCTGGGTGTTTACCGATAACCTGAATGGCAATAACCGGGCCTTTGAGCGTACCGGTGTGGAATCCCGTCTGAAAGTTTCCCACGATGCTTTCGGCTTGCCGGGCGAGGCGGAAATTGGCCTGCGTTATATGACGGAAAAAATGAATGACCAGACCATTGCGGCGGTGCGAGAAACGCCACGGACCGGCACCATTAGTCGTGACCGTGTCGATACGGCCGATAGCGTTGCACTGTTTGTGCAGAACCGTTTTGCAGTGACTGATCGTCTTGCGGTCACTCCGGGTGTGCGAGTGGAGCGTTATGAGCAAAAGCGCAAAGATCTGATGATCCCTGCTGCAAATGGTAGTCGTGCGGAGACCTCTAATACGGAAGTGCTGCCAGGCATCGGTGCTACTTTCCAGGTGAGTCCGTTGGCGCAGGTGTTTGGTAGTGTGTATCGCGCCTTCTCGCCAGCGCTGAATGGTGATGCGCTGGATGGGCTTCAGGATCAGGAGCTTGATGCTGAACGCTCTACCAATATTGAGTTGGGTGTGCGTGGTAAAGGCGAGCGTTTTGGTTATGAAGCCACTGTGTTCCGCATGGACTTTAATAATCAGATTATTCCGGCCAACAGCAATACCAACTTCCAGCGTACCAATGGGGGCAAAACCTTCCATCAGGGCATTGAGGCTGGGGTGGACTACATCGTAGGTGGTGGTTTCTCTGTGTTTGCCAATGCGACGTATATTCCGGATGCTGAGTTCGTCGGCGACCGTCTGGATGCTGATGGCGTTACCGTAACCACGCCAGATGGCAATCGGGTCACCTATACTCCAGAGTGGATCGGCAATGCCGGTATTAGCTATGACGTCGGTAGTTTGCAAACCCTGCTGAGTGCCAACTATACCGGTGCCCAGTTCACGGATGTTCTTAATACACGGGATATTCAGGAAAGTACTTCGGGCTTTTTCACCGGCCGGGTTGACTCCTACACCACGGTGGATCTCAGCGCCCGTTATGCGGTTAATGGCCAGCTGGATGTGTTTGGTTCAGTCAAGAATCTCGCCGATGAGCGTTATATTGCCAGTTTGCGTGAAGGCATCTATGTGGGCACAGAGCGCTCGGTGGAATTAGGTCTGCGCTATCAGTTCTGAGGTGACAGTTTTGTGATAGGCACTTTGGGCCCGCTTGCGGGCCCTTTTTTTGTCAGAAGCTGTTTGCCGGGAGTTTTGCTACAATCGCCGCCCTGCACCCCTCGCATTTCCCAAGGAGGTCCCCGTGGACATCATGCAAGTTATCAAAGAGCAGATCGAATCCAACCCCGTCATTTTGTACATGAAGGGCACCCCTCAGTTTCCCCAGTGCGGCTTTTCCGCGCGGGCGGTGGAGGTGATGACCACCATTGGCAAGCCCTTCGCCTACGTCAATATTCTGGAGGCCCCGGAAATTCGTGCCAGCCTGCCTCAGTACGGCAACTGGCCGACTTTCCCACAGCTGTGGGTTAACGGTGAACTGGTGGGTGGCAGTGATATCCTGCTGGAGATGCAACGTACCGGGCAGTTGGCGGAGCTGGTGAATGCGGCGGCGCCGAGCGAACCTGAGTAGTAATAGGAAAAACCAATCGGATTCATCGTGATGCAGGGTGGCGTGGTGCGGGTTATCATCAGCCCCACTTTGCGTTTCAACCCGTATTTATCATTCACCACTAACCATAGAGAGGACGACATGGGCGTTTTGGTAGGCAAACCGGCTCCGGATTTCACTGTTCCTGCGGTACTGGGCGATGGCTCTATCGTGGATTCTTTTACCCTGTCAGAAGCCATTAAAGGCAAGTATGGCCTGGTATTCTTTTACCCGCTGGACTTCACCTTCGTATGTCCGTCGGAGCTGATTGCGCTGGATCACCGTATGGATGCGTTTAAAGAGCGCGGCGTGGAAGTGATTGGTGTCTCCATCGACAGCCACTTTACCCACAACGCATGGCGCAACACTTCCGTTAACGACGGCGGCATTGGTCCAGTGAAATACACGCTGGCGGCCGATATGACGCACTCTATTTGCAAGGCCTATGACGTTGAGTCTGAAGGCGGCGTGGCTTTCCGTGGCGCTTTTGTTATCGACAAGAACGGCGTGGTTCGCAGCCAGATCGTTAACGACCTGCCGATCGGCCGCAACATGGAAGAGCTGATTCGTATCGTCGACGCTATCCAGTTCCATGAAGAGCATGGTGAAGTGTGCCCGGCGGGCTGGCAGAAGGGTGATAAGGGTATGGACGCTTCACCGAAGGGTGTTGCTGAGTATCTGGCGGGTAACTCCGACAAGCTGTAATTTCTACGATGTAGAGATAAAACAGCCACAAAAAAGGCGGGGATTTTCCCCGCCTTTTTTGTGGCTGTCAGTTAATGGGGCGAGTCAATCGGCCTGTCGGCTAATGCGCGCCTCAGGCTCAGTTTTCGGGTTCGGCACCAAAGGCGGCACTGAAATCCATGGCGGAGTCTTGCCGTAGGGGTTTGTCCGAAAGCGTAGGCGGCATCTCCGAGGGCGGTGCGGGCGGCCACCCGCCCAACGCTTGCCAGTGGTTAACAATGGTGCAGAACAGTTCGGCAGTGCGCATAGCGTCATAGAGTGCTGAGTGAGCTTCGCGCTGATCGAAGGGAATGCCCGCCATTTCACAGGCCTTGGCGAGAACGGTTTGCCCCAGGGCCAATCCTGCCAGTGACGCAGTATCAAAGCAGGAAAACGGGTGGAAAGGATCCCGTTTGCAACCGATACGGCTGGCTGCGGCCTTGACGAAGTCATGGTCAAAAAAAGCATTGTGCCCTACCAGAACGGCGCGATTGCACTCGTAATTGCGCATGGCCTTGCGGACGGGATCAAAAATACCGTTGATGGCTTGATCTTCGGGGACTGCCCCACGTAGCGGGTTGTCCGGGTCAATGCCGGTGAAGTCCAGGGCCGCCTGTTCGATATTGGCGCCATCAAACGGGTCCACATGGAAGTGGTGATAACGGCCGGGACGGAGCTTGCCGTCGTCGTCCATATCGATCAGAACGGCGGCGATCTCCAGCAGAGCATCGGTACGAGGGTTGAATCCGCCGGTCTCGACGTCCACCACAACGGGCATAAAACCCCGGAAACGGGCGGCGAGGGAGGGCTTGCGATCGGTCATGGAGGCTCCTGTCTGGGCGCCCATGCTAACCGATCAGGACGGTGGAGAAAAATTACCACGGCCATTATCGCCACTATTGCTGCGGAAGATCGATCCGGGTCCATGGATAACTGGCCCTCAGCCCCCTACAATACGCGCCCTGTTGAACCGAACTCTTACACGGAGCGACCCATGTCCGATATCAAGAAGGTAGTGCTGGCCTATTCCGGGGGGCTTGATACCTCGGTGATTGTCCGCTGGTTGCAGGAAACCTATCAGTGCGAGGTGGTGACCTTTACCGCCGATATCGGTCAGGGCGAAGAAGTTGAGCCAGCCCGCGCCAAGGCGCAGGCCATGGGCGTCAAGGAAATCTATATTGAAGATCTGCGCGAAGAGTTTGTGCGCGATTTTGTGTACCCGATGTTCCGTGCCAATACGGTCTATGAGGGCGAATACCTGTTGGGCACCTCCATTGCCCGACCGCTGATTGCCAAGCGTTTGATCGAGATTGCCAATGAAACCGGCGCCGATGCGATTTCCCATGGTGCCACCGGCAAAGGCAATGATCAGGTGCGCTTTGAGCTTGGCGCCTATGCGTTGAAGCCCGGCGTCAAGGTGATTGCGCCCTGGCGTGAGTGGGATCTGAATTCCCGCGAGAAACTGATGGCCTACTGTGAAGATCACAATATTCCGGTGGATTTTGCCAAGAACAAAAAGAAATCGCCTTACTCCATGGACGCCAACTTGCTGCATATTTCCTATGAGGGAAATCGGCTGGAGGATCCCTGGACCGAAGCCGAAGAAGATATGTGGCGTTGGAGTGTGAGCCCGGAAACGGCTCCGGATACTCCCACGTATATCACCCTGGGTTATGAGAAGGGCGATATTGTTTCCATCGATGGCAAAGCAATAAGCCCGGCAGAAGTGCTGACCTATCTGAACAAGGTGGCCGGTGATAACGGCATTGGTCGGCTGGATCTGGTAGAGAATCGCTACGTGGGCATGAAATCCCGTGGCTGCTATGAAACGCCTGGCGGCACCGTCATGCTGCGGGCCCATCGCGCCATTGAATCGCTGACACTGGATCGCGAGTCGGCACACCTGAAAGACAGTTTGATGCCGAAGTATGCAGAGCTGGTCTATAACGGTTACTGGTGGTCACCAGAGCGTCTGGCACTGCAAAAACTGATCGACACCACTCAGGAGCACGTTAATGGCGAGGTCCGGGTAAAACTCTACAAGGGCAATGTGATTGTCGCTGGTCGTCGTTCGGAGAGTGATAGCCTGTTCGATGCCTCTGTGGCTACTTTTGAAGATGACGCGGGTGCTTACAATCAGAAAGATGCGGAAGGCTTTATTCGCTTGAATGCCCTGCGTTTGCGGATTGCCGCCAAGAAGGGTCGCAAGATGCAGTAACGGCGCATCATGACTTGACGCCTGCTATAGAACGCCCGACGCTAGTCGGGCGTTTTTGTTAGTGGCCGTAATGCCAATGATCGGGCAGATCATAGGAGCATCAGTAGGTGAGTCAGAAGGGTGATCAGGAAAACGGCCAGAAAAGTGATTAGGAGAGAAAGATGCGTATTCTTCACACGATGCTGCGGGTAGGCGATCTGGAACGCTCTATCGAGTTCTATACCGAAGTGCTGGGTATGCGTCTGTTGCGTCGCAAGGATTATCCGGAAGGTCGGTTTACGCTTGCGTTTGTTGGATACCAGGAAGAATCCGACGGCGCTGTCATTGAGCTGACCCATAATTGGGATACAGCGCAGTATGATATGGGCAGCGGTTATGGTCATGTGGCGCTGGCGGTGGATGATGTCTATGCGGCCTGTGATCGGATTCGTGGGCGTGGTGGGCGTATTACTCGTGAGCCTGGCCCGATGAAGCATGGCAGCACCATACTGGCGTTTGTAGAAGATCCTGACGGCTACAAAATCGAGCTGCTGGAAGAAAAACGCAGTCACTGACTTTGGTGACGGCGATCAGAGGAACAGGCTATGCAAACCATGGGTTGGCGTGAATGGGTTGGGCTGCCGCAGCTTGGCATTGAGCATATCAAGGCAAAAGTGGATACCGGTGCCCGGACATCCGCCTTGCATGCCTTCGAGATCAATACATTTTTTCAAGAGCAGCAGGAGTGGGTTCGATTTCGCATTCACCCGTTGCAAAAAAACAGCGATCTGGTGGTCGAGTGCCAATGCCCGATAGTGGCACGTCGGGTGGTAACGGACTCCGGCGGTCATAGTGAAGAAAGATTGGTTATTCGTACCGAGATTCAGCTGGCGGGTCAGTGCTGGCCAATAGAAATCACTTTGACGGATCGTGAAAATATGACCTTTCGCATGCTGTTGGGGCGCACCGCCATGGGCGGCTTCTGCGTTGACCCCCATGCTTCTTATTTACTGGGCCGGCGCCCGGAGTAATGGCCATGAAAATTGCTATTTTGTCTCGTAATTCAAAGCTGTATTCAACGCGCCGACTGGTGGAGGCGGGGGAACAGGCCGGTCATGAAATGCATGTGATTGATACCTTGCGTTGTTATATGAGCATGGAGGCTAATCGCCCGGAGATTCACTATCGCGGCAAGGTGCTGGAAGGGTTTGATGCAGTAATTCCAAGAATCGGTGCCTCCATTACGTTTTATGGTGCCGCGGTATTGCGGCAGTTTGAAATGATGGGAGTGTTTCCGGTCAATGAGTCGGTGGCCATTACCCGCTCACGGGACAAGCTTCGCTCACTGCAGTTGCTGGCCCGTAAAGGAGTGGGATTGCCAGTGACGGGTTTTGCCAATGCGCCCGATGATATCCCTGATCTGATCAGCATGGTGGGTGGTGCGCCGCTGGTCATTAAACTACTGGAGGGTACGCAGGGTATCGGTGTGGTGCTGGCGGAAACCCGGCAGGCGGCAGAGTCAGTGATCGAAGCCTTTATGGGGTTGTCGGCTAATATCATGGTGCAGGAATACATCAAGGAAGCTGGAGGTGCGGACATTCGCTGTTTTGTGGTGGATGGCAAGGTGGTTGCGGCGATGAAGCGGCAGGCCAAAGAGGGTGAGTTTCGTTCCAACTTGCATCGCGGTGGTAGTGCCAGCCTAATCCGTATTACGCCTCGGGAGCGGGCCACCGCTGTGCGTGCTGCCCAGATTATGGGATTGAATGTGGCGGGTGTCGATATTCTGCGTTCTGAGCGAGGGCCGCTGGTCATGGAAGTGAATTCTTCCCCGGGATTGGAGGGGATTGAGGGGGCGACCGGAAAAGATGTGGCCGCCATGATTATTCATTTTATCGAGAATACGGCTCGCCCCCATCGCACCCGAACCAAAGGAAGTCGAGGATGAATGCTGACGCTCTTGCCAAGCCCTTTGAACTTGCCGGTGTCAGTGTGGCGCCGGGTAAGCGTGCAGTGGTGGAAATGCCCGCCGCGCAGCTTTACACCAATACGCCACTGAATATTCCGGTGCATGTTGTCCATGGTCGCAAGCCGGGTCCGGTGTTACTGGTTTGCGCTGCGATTCATGGCGATGAGCTTAATGGTGTTGAAATTATTCGCCGCGTATTACAGACCCAGAGTTTGCGCAGCTTGCGCGGTACCCTGGTGGCGGTGCCGGTGGTGAATGTATTTGGTTTTATTCACAAGTCGCGCTATTTGCCCGATCGCCGTGACCTTAATCGCTGCTTTCCCGGTTCCGAATCTGGCAGTTTGGGAGCGCGAATGGCGAACCTGTTCAAGACACAGGTGCTGGATTGCTGTACCCACGCCATTGATTTACATACCGGCGCGATCTATCGCAGTAACCTGCCGCAAATTCGCGCCAATCTGGATAGTACCGCCACCGCCGAAATGGCCCATGCGTTTGGTGTGCCGCTGATTCTTAACTCGGTGCTGCGTGATGGTACTCTGCGGGAAGTGGCCGAGGCCCAGAACATTCCGGTGATTACCTATGAAGCCGGAGAAGCCCTGCGATTTGATGAAGGCAGTATTCGTGCCGGGCTGCGAGGAGTACTTAATGTCATGCGGCATCTGAGCATGTTGCCGCCATCGCGCAAACCCCATGCACAGGTGGAGCCAGCGGTGGCTCGTAGCTCGTTATGGGTGCGGGCAGAGCGTGACGGTGTGTTTCGTTCACTGGTTGCTCTCGGCGATCGTGTTAAGCAAGGGCAAGTGCTGGGCCGTATTGGCAGTCCGTTTTCCGCCGAGGAAATGGAAATTGTTTCTCCCTGCGGCGGTATTCTGGTGGGGCGCGATAATCTACCTTTGGTGAACGAAGGGGAGGCCCTGTTTCATATTGCGCGCTTTGAAGAAGTCAAAGAAGTGGCGGAGCAAGTGCAGGCTTTTGCGGCGGATATTCTTGAGGGTGTGACGTTGGGTGCCGCAGCGGAGCCCCCGGTATCCCCCTGAAAACGGTCGCGAATAGCGCATCGGGAGAAAAGGAATGATTAATACCGTCGCCGTGATTGGCAGCGGCATGGCGGGTTTGGCCGCTGCTCGTCGTTGTCGTCAGTCGGGTTATGACGTTACTGTGTTTGAGGCCTGTTCGGGTCGCGGTATGGACTCCCATGCGATGCATGTCCATAACGGTATTGTGGATGTGCCTCTTCGTGTGATGAGCCCGGAACATTGGTGCAGTGTATTGACGCTGGCTAAAGAAGTGCAGGTGGATACCTTCGCGGTGAATACCTATGTGTCTTGCAGTGACACCGATGGCCATAGCTGGTTTACCAGTGGCCGTATGCCGCTGACGGGCTGGCCCTTTGTGGGCTCCTGGCGTTATCTTCGCCCGCCAACGCTGACCATTGCTGCGGGTATACGACAACTTGCCGCGATTGATGTGGAGCGTTTGCTGCAAAATCCGCACATTACTTTACAACAAGTGCTAGCCGAACAGCGCTTTGAATCGCGGTTCTGGCGCGGGCTGATATTGCCGTTATTAACGACTATCTGTACCTGTGACGAAGAGCATCTGCTGAATTGGCCTGCCGGGCAATTGTTGGCCCTGTTGCAGCAGATTATGCATGGCGAGCAGTTGTTGCGGTTGCAGGGTGGCACATCGGCATTGGTCGATGCCCTGGCCCAGGGGCTGACATCTTTCAGTGGCAGTCCAGTTACCCAAGTTAAAGAGCAAGAGCATGGTGTGTTGGTGGTTAACGATCGTCACGAAGGCGGTGTTTATGATCGTGTCATTATTGCCACCCAGGCGAATCAGCTGAACTTTCTTCAGGGGGAGTCCTATGACGGCGAAAAAGCCGTTTTGGCGGCGGTTCGCTATGACCATGGCGAGCTGTGTGTGCATAGTGATCCGCGTTTTATGCCCCGTCGTCGCAATGACTGGAAAGCATTGAATTTCCAATCCGGTAACGATTTAAACGATGTTATGTTCACTGTCTGGGTCAATGCGGTGGAGCCCTCCTTGCATGGAAAAGCGCCGGTGTTCCAGACCTGGAATCCGCTCTATCCGATACGGGAAGATGCGCTGTTGGCGCGGGTGCCGCTGCAGCGGGCGGTGGTTCACTCTGGCACGGCGGCGGTCTTGGAAGCGCTGAACCGTTGGCACCAACAGCCGGGCCGTCGAGTGTTTTACTCTGGTTCCTGGGCCCACGAAGGTGTGCCGTTGCTGGAGTCAGCGGTGCGTGCTTCCGAGCGAGTGGTGGATATCCTGCGGCAACAGCAACGTGTCGCAGAGTCCTGAACGTTTTGCCATTGACGGAGGCCTGCTTGCGGGTCACGACGGTGATGGGCGCTGGAATAATCTGGGTTATTGGCGGCACGCAAATAATTACAGTGATGCCTGTGCCGCGTTGGCACGATTGCATGGCCGGGTGGCGGGGCTTTCAGAAAATCATTCAGTGTTGGAATTGGCCTGCGGTTATGGTGCGGGTCTGGATCTTTGGCGACAGGAGTTTGCCGTAGGTTCTGTGCTCGGTCTTGAATATCGACAGCATTGCGTTGAAGTCATTAATGATGCTCGGGTAATACATGGTCGCTTTGATATGCCTTTCCCGGAGTCACTGGGGCGCGGTTTCGTTGATGCGGTGGTGTGTGTTGATGCTGCTTATCATGCCCGTTCGTTGACGGCCTTTCTCAGCAATATTTTTCCTGTACTGAAGGCGAATGGCCGGCTGGTTTTTTCTACACTAGTGCGTTCTGAGGGCAACACTTCTTTTTGGTCTCGGCAGCGTAATCGGATGTTATTACGCCTTGCCAGCATGCCGGATGCCAGTGTGCTACCGATCAACACATTGCAGGAAACCCTCAATCAGCAAGGTTTTGATGCCAGTTTTGAGGATGTCAGCGAGGATGTCTTTTCAGGTTTTTCTCAGTGGGTTCGTTACCGCGAGCAGCAGCTGCTGCCTGACCAGCGTCGCTCTCCGGCATGGTTAAAAATACGATTCACAGCCCGCTGGTGTGAGGCTTTGGCGGCAGACCGATCATTGCGTTACATGATGGTGAGCGCTACGAAACGGGCTCCGGTTTAGTATTCCGGTCGTTTGCTTGGCGGGAATTCGCACAGGTCTTCAATAATGCAGCTGCCGCATTTTGGTTTACGGGCGATGCAGGTGTAGCGACCATGAAGAATCAGCCAGTGGTGGGCGTCCAGCTTGAACTCGTCGGGAATGACTCGCTCCAATCGCTTTTCCACCTCCACCACATTTTTCCCCGGTGCAATGCGGGTGCGATTGGAAACCCGGAAAATATGGGTGTCTACGGCAATGGTGGGCTGGCCGAAGGCGGTATTGAGAACCACGTTTGCGGTTTTTCGGCCAACGCCGGGTAAGGCTTCCAGAGAGGCCCGATCCTGTGGCACTTCGCTGCTATGTTGCTCCACCAGAATGCGACAGGTCTTGATGATATTCTCGGCCTTGCTATTAAACAGACCAATGGTTTTGATGTATTGCTTGAGCCCATCCACACCGAGCGCGAGGATAGCCTCCGGCGTGTTGGCTACCGGGAACAGTTTTGCGGTGGCCTTGTTAACCCCCACATCGGTGGCCTGAGCTGACAATGTAACCGCCACCAGCAGCTCGAACGGAGAGCTGTATTGTAGCTCCGTGGTGGGATTAGGGTTTTCCGCCCGTAGTCGGGCAAAAATTTCGCTACGCTTTTCCCGGTTCATCCGCTGACTGACCCGGTAGTGCGCACCCGGCGGCTGGTTTTTGGTGACGCATCGGCCAGTCGTTTGGCGCGATCCTTGAGTTGTTTGTCGATAATATTTTTGCCGGCAATAATTAACCCGAGGCCAATAAAGGCACCCGGCGGCAGTACCGCCAGCAAGAAACCTCGATAGTCGGCAATCAGTGTGATTTGCCATTCACTGGCCATTGGCCCGAACAGCAAGTCCATATTGCTGAACAGTGTTCCCAAACCCAGCGCCTCACGCAGGGCGCCGAGGATCACCAGAATGATCAAGAAGCCCAGCCCCATCATCAGGCCGTCGATCAGTGCGGGCAGGGGAGGATTCTTGGCAGCGAAAGCATCAGCACGGCCAAGCACAGCGCAATTGGTGACGATCAACGGAATAAAAATGCCGAGTATTTCATACAGTTCAAAAGTGAAGGCCTGCATCAGCATTTCGATGACTGTCACCAGCGCGGCAATAATCATCACGAAGGCGGGCAGTCGAATAGCGTCGGTCACATAGTGACGAATCAACGATACACAGATGTTAGATCCTGCCAGCACTGCCATGGTGGCTAACCCAAGTCCGAGGGCGTTAACAACGGTACCGGACACAGCCAGTAATGGACACAGGCCAAGAATTTGTACGGTGGCTGGATTGTTGTTCCAGAGGCCATCGAGGCTGATTTTCCGGTAATCAGTCATCGCAGCGCTCCTCAATCAGATCCATGGCAGGAAGGTCGAACAGCATGGCTTGCTGCTCGGCAACATACTGCAAGGTTTTATGCACGGCGCCAACCACTGCCCGTGGAGTGATGGTGGCGCCGGTAAAGCCATCAAAAATGCCGCCATCTTTTTTCACCGCCCAGCCTTTGGCTTGCGGATTATTCAGGCTGCGTCCGTCAAAGCTGGTGATCCAGTCGGACTTGCGGATATCAATGCCGTCGCCAAGTCCTGGGGTTTCGTTATGCGGAGGCGTCACCCGGACCCCGGTAATATCACCATCGATGTTGACGCCCACCAGCAGCCGAATGGCGCCGCCATAACCGTCTCCCGCCGTGGACTGCAATACCAGGCCGCTGTTCTGACCATCCAGACGGGCTCGATAAATCATATGCTGGCCGCGACCGAGGCGTGGGTCGCTGACGGTGATGGAATCTGCCAACAAGGCATTGTTAAAGCTATCTGCGGGCATCACATCCAGCAGGGACTGTCGTAATGCCTGCTCTTGATTACAGCTGATGCGATCAAGCGTCGTCATATTGGTCATAGCCAACATGGCTGCGGTACTGATCGCAAACACAGAAAGTACCAGCGCGTTGCGGGTAACCGCCTGACCCATCATGGTGCTACTCCGCGCTTTGGTTTGTGGTGCCCATAGGTGCGGGGCTGGGTGTAATAGTCAATGGTGGGTGCCGACAGATTCATCAGCAGCACGGCAAACGCGACTGCGTCCGGATAGCCACCATAGCTGCGGATAACCCACACCAGCACCCCAATGAGCGCCGCATAAATCAGTTTTCCGTAGCGACTGGTGGCCGCGCTGACGGGGTCGGTGGCAATAAAGAACGCACCAAACAGGGTGGCGCCGCTAAACACATGAAACAGCGGGCTGGCATAGCGGGCGCTGTCATAGAGCCAGAATGGCAGGGCGATAACGATCAGGCCCGCCAGCATGGCCACCGGGATATGCCAGCTGATAATACGCCGGGCTAATAAATAGAGACCGCCGAGCAGGAAGGCGGCATTGACCCATTCCCAACCAACACCGGCAAAATTGCCGTGCAAAATGGGTTCCGCCGCGAGCTGCTCGGCATTGCCTGCCCAGGTGCGGAAGCTGTCCAGCGGTGTGGCGCCGGTAAAAGAGTCCGCGTTGGCGCTGGCTAGCAGCATGCGTACGGAGTCAAACCAGGAGGGGGCCTCATGGGGGGCAATCCAGCGCGTCATTTCCAATGGAAAGGAAATCAGCAGTACCACATAGCCCACCATGGCAGGATTAAACGGGTTCATGCCGAGGCCACCATACAGGTGCTTGGCAACGACAATCGAAAACAGCACACCAATAACAATCAGCCACCAGGGCGACGTGGGCGGGATTGATAGAGCCAGCAGGACGGCAGTAACAACGGCGCTCCAGTCGGCCAGTGCAAAGCGAACGGCGCGACCGCGTGCTTTAAGAACCGCTGCTTCCGCCGCCAACGCCACGGGAATGGCAATGAAAAGATTAAGCAGGGTGCCCCAGCCGAATAGCCAGGTCATAACCGCGACGCCAGGGAGGGTGGCATATACCACCTGCCGCATAAAAATTCCGGTGCGATTGCCGGGACGGGTGGCGTGGGGCGAGGTAACGGTGATCAAACTCATTCGGATAGTCCCTGTTCATGGGTCGCGGCCTTCAGGGATTCCGCAGCGATTCGAGCCTCACGCTGGAGCGCATCGAGTTCACGGTTGAGTACGTTAATACGTTCATCATCGCCATTGATGCGCGCAGCTTCCAGCTCGCGGGCTTTATTGCGGGCTTCCGCTTCGCTGCGGGCTGCTTCAATTTTCAGGGTTTTCAGATCGCTACCACTGGCGCGCATATCGGCTTTGGCTTGATCTACCAGATTATTGAGCGCCTCTTTGGCTTTGTCCGCTTTCAGCTTGAACTTGTCGACTTGCTTGCGTAATTCATCAAGATTGTCTGCATTGTCGCGTTCTGCATGCTCCAACGCTGCGGAAGCTTCCTTCCATTGTTTATGGGAAATATTGTAGGCGGTTTTCAGTGCCTTCATTTTTTGCGCCCGGGCGGCGGTATTGTCGTCGTCGGACTTTGACTCTGCGGTGGTATGGGATTCGCTCGCTGCTGCAGGAGGCGTTTTTGCAGGAGTTACGGCGACGCTGCCGGCATCACGAACAGCCGCTTTTGCGCTGTCCGCAAGGGCTTTAAGGCGCTCCATCTCGCTGCGCAAAGCCGCATCGTCGATGCCTTCCGCTTCTGCAGCCTTGAGTGCTTTGACGGCCGCTTTATAGGCGGCGGAAGCTTCCAGTGAAGCTGACTTGAGGGCGGTAATATCGACCACCGGAGCGACTGGTGCATTGCCGGCGTCTCGGACGGCAGCTTTGGCGGTATCGGCTTTGGCTTTTAACTGTTCGGCTTCCGCCATCAGTTCGGTGAGGTTGTCGGCGCCCTCAGCTTCCGCCGCTTTTACCGCTTTTACGGCGGCTTTGTACGCGGTAGAGGCCTCCAGAGAAGCGGCTTTCAAGGTTTTAATGTCGACGGTGCCGGTGGTTTTTGTCTGGCTTTCCAGTCGTGCTTTCCGGCGCGCCTCTTTGTCAGCCTGCTCCCGCTCCAGTCGTGCTTGCCGGGCTTCAAAACGCAATCGCGCGCGGTCGGCTTTTTGTTGCTCTGCGGCGGCGTTGCGTATTTCACCTTTCGCGAACCGATAGTACTGCACCAATGGAATATTGCTCGGGCAGACCCAGGCGCAGGCTCCGCATTCAATGCAGTCCATCAGGTTGTAATGTTGGGCCCGCTCAAGATCGCTGTTTTTCGCATGCCAGTAGAGTTGTTGCGGTAATAAATCCGCCGGGCAAACATCCTCGCAACTGCCGCAGCGAATGCACGGTTGCTCCGGTGCGGGCGGGGGTAACTCATTGAGTGTGGCAGCGAGAATGCAGTTGCTGGTTTTAACTACCGGGATGGCGTTGCTGTGCAAGGTGAAGCCCATCATG
>PGZG01000221.1 GCA_002840115.1 Gammaproteobacteria bacterium HGW-Gammaproteobacteria-14
CAGATCAGAGCCCATGGTGCAGCCGCCCATGACGTGGGCGCTACCGGCCCCGGTCAGACCCGCCGCATAGGTATAGCCGTTAATGGCTTCGCGGGCGTCCTGCCAGCGGCTGAAGAAAGGCGCATCACCATGACCGGGACGCACCTTGCCCGCGCCAGCGGCAAACAGCATTTCGGTCATGCGCAGGTGGCTGTCACGTACCCCTTCCAGCACATAGTCATTCAGGGTGTAGTCGAGAACCGGATCTTGATGGCTGTTGAGTTCCACGTTGCCGCCTTCGCTGTCGCGATGGAAACCGTCGCGCATCATCGCAATAGCAGCAGCATAGTGCGGCAAACGATTTACCTGGGTGCGTGCCAGGCTGCCGTAGCCGCCGATGAGTGATGTCATCAGCCCCGGGTGAGTGGGCATCACTTCCAGTTTGTAACCGATGGCGCCATCAACGCCATCACGCCAGGTGAACTGATCGGAATACAGTGATTGCGGAGCGCCATAATAGCCCGCCACAGTTTCTTCAAAATCGCCCAACGCCAGTGTGGTTGGGTGCAGGAAGGTGCGTTTGCCAAGCCGTTTGTGCGGGTCTGGTATACCGGCGCGCATCAGTAGTGCCGGTGTGTTGATGCCGCCGCCTGCGGCAATGATCGTGTTGGCCTGAACCCGAATGGTTTTGCCCGTGGGTTGACGACGTTGATCCAGCGCCTGACAGATTACCGCGCCGACGCGCTTGCCATTATGTTCGAGGGTGCGCGCTTCGGCGCCGTGAATCAGGGTGGCCCCTTTTTCCATGGCGGCGGGCAAGGTGGTGACCAGCATCGACTGTTTGGCGTTGGTGGGGCAGCCTGTGCCGCAGTAGCCCAGGTTCCAGCAGCCGTCCACGTTGCGGGGAATAACGCCCCAGCTCCAGCCGAGCGTTTCGCAGCCAACCTTGAGTGCATTGTTGTTGGCGTTGGGCGGCATCACCCACTTGCTGACATTGAGACGCTTTTCCATCATCGCAAACCACGGATCCAGCGCTTCCCGTGACAGGCCATCAACGCCGAATTGATCCTGCCAATAGCGCAGGGTTTGTTCCGGGGTGCGGAAGCTGGACGTCCAGTTCACCACGGTGGTACCGCCCACGGCCCGTCCCTGAAGAATAGGCATGCTGCCGTCTTTGGCTGCGCGGGCCGCGCCTTCCTGATAAAGATCGCGATAGGCTTGACCTTCATCCATATCAAATTCGTCGGAGCTTTTCAGTCGTGCCGCTTCAATGATCACGACTTTCAGGCCGGACTTGCTGAGAATTTCTGCGCTTACACCGCCGCCAGCACCGGAGCCAATAATCACAACATCCGCTTCAATAACCCGGTCTTCGTTAAGGGTGGCGGCGTCGATAACCGACCAGCCCGCAGCGATACCTTCTTTCCAGGGATCGCGAATGCCACGGATTTCCATTTGCGAGAGATCTTTCATGCGTTCACCTTGCGGGGCGGACCGGGGTAGCCGGTGGAGCGGGCCACTTCAGGGTCGGTATACCAGGCCATGGTCAGTGGTTGGGTCAGACCGTTAAAAGCGAGTCGCGCAAAACTGTTTTGTTTGCGGCTCCAGTTTCCCAGGGCAGCATCAATGTGTTCATCGGACAGCTTGTTCGGATGCGACCAGCTACCCATTGTCCACCAACGAAATGCTCCCAGTTGCAGCACATCATAAAGCTGGAATAGTGGTCCACGATTGCCCGGGTTGACGTCGTCAATCAGTGCATCAAGACGTTGCAGTACACGAGGAATGTCGTCATTGCCGTTGGCCAGTGCGCCAGCGAGCACCACCGGAATCAGTGGCGTCAGCACTTCAATATCCGCCGCGCGCAAATGCATAAATCCCTCGGCGGGGGAGCTTGGTGAGCTGCAGCCACTGAGTGAGGCAACACTGGCACCACCTGCTAACAGTGCAGAACCAAAAATACCGGCGCGAAGAAATTCGCGCCGGTCCAGAGAGGGTTGCAGACTCATTGGTGCCTCACTTCATCAAATACTTGTAGATAAATTTGTGCATGCCACGGCCGAATGGTGGAAGCACATTCTTGGTGGGGTTGATGCGGCCGCGACGGAATACACCCTTGGCATTCGAGAAGGTCAGGAAGCCCTCATAGCCGTGGTAATGGCCCATGCCCGAGGGGCCAACGCCGCCGAAGGGAATATCATCAACGCCGACCTGAGTCATGGTGTCATTCAAAGCAGCGCAGCCGGAGTGAGTGTTGTTAAGCACCTTGTTAGCGCGATCACTGTTCCAGTCAAAGTAATACAGGGCCAGCGGCCGTGGCCGCGCATTGACGTAGTCCATGGCCTGCTGAAGGGAGTCGTACTCCATAATCATCATCAGTGGGCCGAAGATTTCGTCATGAGCGATTTTCATGCTGTCGTTGGCATTCAGCACCAGCGTGAAAGGAATTTTGCGCGACTGGGAAAAATCTTCGTTGCCAGGGTTGATCTCCACCAGCGTGGCCCCTTTCTCCCGGGCCTCGTCCAGATAACCCATTAAGCGCTTATGCTGGCGCTCATTGACCACCGAGGTGAGGTCCGGGTTGTTGAGCATGGTTGGGTACATCTGCCCGACTTGTGCCTTGAAGGCGTCGATGAATTCCTGAGTTTTGCCCTTGGGAAGCATCACATAATCCGGGGCCACACAGGTTTGGCCGGCATTAAAGCATTTGCCAAAGGCAATGCGCTCAACGGCGTCGCGAATGGCGAAGTTATCGCTGATGATGCAGGGGCTCTTGCCGCCAAGCTCCAGTGTTACCGGTGTCAGGTTTTCTGCGGCGGCACGCATAATGTGTCGACCGATGGAGGTGGCGCCGGTGAATAGCAGGTGGTCGAAGGGCAGTTTGGAAAATGCGACACCGGCCTCTACTTCACCGTTAAACACCGCAACATGATCTTCGTCGAAGAGTTCGCCGAGAATCTTTTTCAGCAAGGCGCCACTGGCGGG
>PGZG01000222.1 GCA_002840115.1 Gammaproteobacteria bacterium HGW-Gammaproteobacteria-14
TATTGGAGATTGAGAGCCTTGAGCTGGCGTTGTTTGAACGTGAGGCATTGTCCAAGGCGCTGGAGGATACCAGTAATCGGGTAGAAGTTGGCGTTGCTGCGGAAACAGACTTGCGTGAATCCCGAGCGCGCTACGACCTCGCGCGCGCGGCGGCCATGCGGGCGGAGGTGGCGCTGACCTCCGCCCGCGCCGCATTGCATGAAATTACTAATAATGGTGAGGCGGATCTACCCCGGTTGCGGCCAGATATGGAGTTGCCAGCGCTAAGCCCCGCTGGTGAAGATGCTTGGGTTGACCGTGCGCGGGAGAACAGTCTGGTGTTGTTGCGGGCGCGCGAGAATGTGCGTTTGGCGGAGGCGCGATTGAGCTCCGCGAAATCTGCCTACTCGCCAACGTTGGATGCAGTAGCCCTGTATCGTCATGATGACACCCGGGATTTCCCGGATGGTCAGGATCGCCGTGATTCACTGGTGGGTCTGGAGCTACAGGTGCCCTTATATAACGGCGGAATGATGCGGGCTCGCAGTCGCGAGGCCTCGTATTTGCAGCAGGCTGCAGTGGCGGAGTTGGCGCGGCTTGATCTTGAGACCGAGCGACGTATTCGCCAGCTATATCGAGAGGTGGAAGCTGATCGTGTGCAGGTGGATGCGCTGGGAGTGGCAGTCGAGTCTGCCCTACTGGCGCGGGTTGCGACCCGCAACGGTTATGAGGCTGGCACTCGGACGATCCTTGATGTGCTGGATTCTGAAAGCCGGGTTGCCGATGCCCGCCGAAACCATGCCGGAGCTCGTTACGGTTTTTTGGTAAACCTGCTCAATTTGCACTACGAAGCCGGAGTGCTAACACCGGATGATATTCGGGGTCTGGATGTGCTGTTGGATCAGGACGTTTCCGGTGCCTGATTCGCAGTGCTCAGGTGGCCGTGATTGCGCTGAAAGTGGGCGGATGACAGGGCGTGAAACTCCTGACTGATGCGTTCGTACAGTTGGCCTGGCGTTAGTTCAGGCGTTTGCCGTTGCAGGCGAAGGCCGAACTCTTGCCAGTCCAGAGGCTGCCGCCCGGCGGCCTTGAGAAGCTCTGGAACCCAGCCGTAGGGTGATAACTGAGGCTGTAGTCGCAGGTTCTGGTACTCCATGCGAGACTGTAGTCGTGACGGGTCCTCAACCACGAGATAGTTTTCGACCACCAGGCTGAGTAGCTGGTCCAGCCGTTGCCAGACAATCCGCTTTTCCTGCTCGTCATAGCCGTTCCAGTGGACCACTTCATGCAGGAATCGCTTGCAGCCACGACACACGGTATCGCCGTAGGTTGTTGAGCACACGCCGACACAGGGCGTGCCAACACGGGTTTTTGTCATCTTGTCAGGTTCCTGTACTTAGCCAGAAGTGGATTTTCAGCCATTGAGCTCTGGGGGTAAATGGGCCATATTATGCGCGAGGCTGTGAAGGCAATGGCCAATAAGAAGAAAGTCGGAGAATAACAACATGTTAGCCCGTTTCCTGATCCTATCGGTTCTGTCTCTTTTTTTAGCCGGTTGTGCCGGCATCAAGATTGGTATTCCTACCACCTCCGGGGCTTTTATTTCTGCGCCGAAAGGCAAGGTATTTGAGCCGATTGACGCGCTGGATCCTCGTAATGCGATGGTCTATGTCTATCGTCCTGCTAACCAGTGGGGTTATGAAGAAGTTCAGGCGCCGACTTTCTTTATCGATAGCACCCAGATATTTGGTCTCAAGAGTGGTGCTTATTCCTGGTTGGAGCTACATGGCGGTCGCTATGAGTTTTATGCGCGTAGGCCGATGAGTGTGCTGTTCTTGAAAACTATTTTTGATGTGCCTTTGGAGGTCGAGGGCGGCAAGGTGTATTACTTCCGTTATTCGGAAGATCAGCCGCTGGTTCTTGAAGAGTTGGTTCCTAATCCTGCAGATTTTGTTCAGGCTGGCCCGCTTCAACAGGTCCCGGAAGGCGTTGCCTTGCGCGAACTAAAGAATATTCGTCTTGATGAAATGGGCCTGTACTATGGTGGCGAGGCCTATGAAGAGCCTCGTTGGGCGCCGTTCTTCACCTATCCTGATCGCAGCCCGGTGGCGAGCAAATAGGTACTCTGCTTTTGTAGAAGAGACTGATGCGTAGATGAATTAAAAAGGGCCTCTTAAGGCCCTTTTTAATGTCTGCTTTCGGCAGCTACTGCTCGGTGTAACGCTTTTTGGTCTGCAGTAGTTTTTTCCACTGCTCTACATATTCTGGTAAGGCAGGGGATTGCAGGTTCATCCCGGTCATTTCCTGCACAGCCTGAGGGCTGATGGGCTTGCCCCCATATTGATGCACCACCCTGAGCAATGCGTGGGTGTGAAGCTTCTTCTGCGACATAAAGCGCTGGTCAAAATACAGATATTTGTCATCCCAGCCCAGCACCCGTGTTTCCAGAGAGAAGTGTTGGTAGGGACGCAGTTCTCGTACATAGGCGATTTCCGTATTGGAAACCACCGCATTGCAGCGTGCTTGCAGGAGTTTATCGAGAAGCCCCGTGGAGACCGCATGTTCCAGTCGAGCCCGGTCCATAAACTTCAGGTACTTTGCATTGTTGAGATGCATATTCAGGTCGATGTCAAAAAGCCCGACCCGAAACTCCATAGATACGGTATCAAACAACCCATGGGTGGGCGGTCGTTTGCGGCGTAATGCGGCACTGATCATTTCTAGCATTGCTTCCCCCCTGATTTGGAGCAATGACAGCGAGGTTCTGAGTATAAGAATCCCGGCTGAACATATCCATCGCCAATTTAGTACCGAAGTACGATTGGCCATTATGTGAGAGAGCCTGAGCGGTTTGGTGATGGACGCATGCCCTTTGCTCGTTGTTATACTCGCCAGCCTTAAGATGCTATGGCCAATACAGGAGCAATCATGGATATCAGCAACATTGTGGCGATTATTACCGGTGGTGCCTCC
>PGZG01000223.1 GCA_002840115.1 Gammaproteobacteria bacterium HGW-Gammaproteobacteria-14
CCGGTGAAGCCTTTGACCTTGTCGCGAATTTGTTCAATCTCGCGCAGGATCGAGCCTTCCGAACGATTCTGAATAATGCGGCCTTCATGCTCGGTGATCGAACAGAAGGTGCAACCACCAAAACAGCCGCGCATGATATTGACCGAAAACCGGATCATTTCCCACGCCGGAATTTTGGCATCACCATAGGCCGGGTGTGGGGAGCGTGCATAGGGCAGGTCAAACACATAGTCCATTTCTTCCGTGGTTAGCGGAATTGGTGGAGGGTTTAACCAGATATCAATGTCGTCATGGCGCTGTACTAATGCGCGCGCGTTACCGGGGTTGGTTTCCATGTGTAGTACGCGGCTGGCATGGGCATACAGCACCGAGTCATTGCGTACTTTTTCAAAGGATGGCAAACGAATCACCGTTTGATCCCGTTTCAGTTTAGGATGGGGTAGCAGCTGTACGACTTGCTCTCCCTGATCATTGATTGTCACGCCCAACGTTGGGCTATTACGCCGCTCAATCTCACAGGCTTCCAGTTCCTGAGTATTTACGTAGGGGTTAATAATCCGATCCACGCGGCCGGGGCGATCGATACGGGTGGAATCAATCTCCCAGTAACCTTCAGGTGTATCCCGGCGAAGAAAAGCTGTGCCTCGAATATCGGTAAGGCTTTCCACGGTTTCACCCCGAGCCAACCGGTGAGCCACCTCTACCACCGCCCGCTCCGCATTGCCATAAAGCAGCAGGTCGGCGGTGGCATCCAGCAGAATGGAGCGTCGCACCTTGTCCTGCCAGTAATCGTAATGGGCAATGCGACGCAGGGAGGCTTCTATACCTCCGAGAATCACAGGCACCTCCGGCCAGGCTTCCTTGCAGCGTTGGGAGTACACCAGAGAGCAGCGGTCCGGGCGTTTGCCGGCTTGGCCGCCGGGAGTGTAGGCGTCATCGGATCGGGCTTTACGGTCCGCAGTGTAGCGGTTGATCATGGAGTCCATATTGCCGGCGGCGACCCCGAAGAACAGGTTTGGCGCCCCCAAGGCCATAAAGGCGTCTTTGGATGTCCAGTCTGGCTGACTGATAATGCCGACCCTAAACCCTTGCGCCTCAAGCAAACGGCCTACAATCGCCATGCCGAATGACGGATGGTCAACATAGGCGTCACCGGTGACAATGATGATATCGCAGGAGTCCCAGCCCAGTTGGTCCATCTCTTCTCGAGACATCGGCAGGAACGGCGCCGTGCCAAAGCACTCCGCCCAGTAGCGGGTATAGCCGAACAAGGCGGTTCGTGGGCGGGGGATGGACAGGGAGGACATGGGCATTCCGTTATCAATGAGGCCAGCATTGTACTCTTCGAGAGAGGCTGCGGCGATTAGAGCGGAAGACCTTCACAGTGACGAATGTAAAAAGATGATATTGTTATGCCATAATTGAGTGAAATGTGACCTCTGTCACAGTTAGTATGATCCCAAGGTTAATGGTTTAAAGGGGACGTGAATGTCTACCATCAGTGCTGCGGCAATTGATCTCCAGTCTGACGAGAGTCTGATTTGGAGTCTCAGCGAGTTTGACGACCATCGTCGCGCTATTGAGTTTGTACGCCACTTTCGTGACTCCCTGTGTATCTACTCCAATAAAGTGGAGCAGATCTACGCCAGTTATGATGTGATCATCCCGTCCGGTGTTGATTCGGATCTGGTAGTGGTGCCAGATCTCGAAGCATTTACCGAAACCTGGTACTCCATCGCCGAGAAGGCCATTCTTAGCACGCCCTACACGATTGTTCCGGGGGGGGTGGTGGGCCGTAGTGGTTTATATCTACATGAGGCGGGAAAGGGTAAAGCGGTGCCGTTAGCAGCAGGGTTGCAGGCGGTTAGTGAGGAGTTTGAGAAAAACGGCGATGAGTTTCTGCCGATCTTGACCAAGGGCGATTTACGGGCCTTTCGCAAGCAGGCGCCGATGCTTCATTTGCACCGGGTAAATTGCAAGGTGATGGAAGAAAAATCCCGTTTTGAATTGAATGATATTCGCACCAGTATTCGTAAAAAGTTACGAGCTTGCTGCTAGTTGTTTTCCAGGAATCACCAATAAAAAAGGCGCTTGATGCGCCTTTTTTATTGGTGATGGAATATTGAGGGTGTGAGGTCAGGCGGCGACCGCCTCGCCAAGCAGGTCGCGCCACTGGTTAATCAACGAGCTATTATCATGCTGCCAAGGGTGAAAATCCGGGCGCAAGTAGGATAAAAACTCCGGCACGATGGGCAGCAACAGGCCGTTTACGCCAAACAGCTTCCAGGCCCCTTTGACGATGCTCAGCGGATTACGATGGAGTTGGTCTCGTTTGAGAAAAGCCAGCGTGTAGGTGCTGGTATAACTTGCCAAGGCCAGTGTGGCGCTAAGGAAAATACGTACTCGCAGAGCATAGTCCCCGGAAACATCCTGATAAAGATCATAGGCGACGCCCTTGTGTTCGGTTTCTTCAATGGCATGCCAAATCCACAGATCGCGAACACTGGGGTCTATTTTGTCGATCAGCGCCGGGTCGCTCAACAGCCGATGGGCCAGAATGGCGGTGATATGCTCAAGCCCGGCAGTGGCGGCGAGTAACTGTTTGCTGGAAAGCTTCTTGCGGCCGATGGCAATAAATTTCTTCGCCAACGCCTGGCCACCTTCGGCTTCTTCTTTATAGCCTTGGGTTGCCAGCATTCTGTTAAAGCTGTCGTGCTCCAGGGAGTGCATGGCTTCCTGACCGATAAACCCGGAAATTTCTTTTTGTCGCGCCTTGTCCGTTACCCGATCCCGGAACTCTCGGACGGAATCCACAAACATGCGCTCGCCGTCCGGAAAGGTGAGTGACAGGGCATTGAGAAAGTGGCTCAGCACCGGATCATTATCAAACCAGTAACGGGGCACATCGGC
>PGZG01000224.1 GCA_002840115.1 Gammaproteobacteria bacterium HGW-Gammaproteobacteria-14
CCGGATACAACGTTGTTTGATATCGGTGCTATCCGTCACGAGCTTGGCATGCTGTTGGGGGTGCCCGTGGACGTGCTAACCCCGAATGCGCTACCCGATAAGCTTCGGGCTGAGGTGATTGCCGAGGCTCGTCCTGTATGAATCGGGATCACCAGCGCCTTGGCGATTATCTGGCGCATATCATCGAGGCCATTGATCGCATTGAACAATACACCGACGATATGGCTGAGCCCGAGTTTCTGGAAACCCCGTTAGTTCAAGATGCTGTAATTCGCAATTTCGAGATTATTGGCGAAGCCAGTAACAATATTGAAAAACGTTATCCGGAGTTTGCGGCAGCTCACCCGGAGTTGCCTTTGGCATTCGCCTATCAGATGCGTAACGCTGTAGCTCATGGCTACTTTAAAGTGGACCTTGAAATTGTCTGGAGGACCATTCATAGGGATCTTCCGGCTTTACATGCCCAAGTTACAGAGGCAATGGCTGCTTTATAAGGTATTTATCTGCGTCAAAAGATGAATCGTAGAAAAGCTCTAAGCACAGGCATAATGCGCCGCTATGGACTCTCCCAGCCCGATATTTGAACACCATCAGACTCGCCTGACTCTGCGGCGTTGGCCGCGCTCGGCGGCGGATCGTTTGCAGGCGTGGGATGGTGCCGATCGTTACCTTCTGGATGTAGTGGCCGAGGAGGGTGGGGCTGGACCGACGCTGGTGCTTAATGATCAGTGTGGTGCTCTGGCTCTTTCATTGCTGGCCACTGGTCAGCCGGGCACTGTCGTTAGTAGTGGCGATTCCTATACCGCATGGGCGGCATTACAAGCCAATGCGGCGGATAACGGCATTGATCTGGCAAGTTTTCATTGGCACTGGCCGTCGGACCCTCCCGCCTTAAATGCCTCGCAGGCATTAGTGCGGGTTCCGAAGGAACTGTCATTGCTGGAGTGGCAGTTGGCCTCTCTGACAGCGCAGCTGCCCCCAGGAAGCCCGGTTTGGCTAGCGGGAATGGACAAGCATCTACCCCGTAATTTGCTGGAGGTTCTTGGTCGTTATCTGGATAAACCGACAGCGGGGTTGGGCCATTACAAGGCGCGGGTTTTCCGGGCGCGTATACCGGCATCGGTGGTGGCGCCGCCAGAGCCGGCCTATATAGAGGTGCCGCCCTATGGGTGGCAGTTGCGGGTGGATGCGGGGGTGTTCTCGCGCCAGCAACTTGATATTGGTGCACGCTTTCTGCTCGAGCATATTCCCGAGGGGGTGCAAGGCACGGTCTGCGATCTCGGTTGTGGCAATGGTGTTATTGGCATGATGGTCCTGCAGAAAAACCCCCTGATTTCCCTATGGAGCTGCGATGAAAGTGCGCTCGCCATTAGCAGTGCGCGATATAACTTGCAGCGTTATTTTCCCCAGCGTTCCTGTTCGTTTTATCTGGGTAATGGTCTTGATGGCCTGGAGCAGGAGTTCGACTGGATTTTGCTTAACCCGCCATTCCATCGTGGCCATGCGATAGATGACAGTATTGCCCGAATGCTATTCCGGCAGGCCAGTCAGCATTTGCGCAAAGATGGCGTATTACGGGTGATTGGCAATCGCCACCTGGGTTATGAGCAATTACTGAAAAAATATTTTCGACGGGTGGCGGTGGTTGCGCAAAATCCCAAGTTTACTATTGTTGATGCACGGAGCTATTCAAAGGCTGGCTAGCGTTGTTTCGGTAAAGCCGCCATCAGTTGGGCTACTTTAAACAGACTCTCGTCATACTCCTGACTGGCAACAGAATCTATCACGATGCCGCCCCCGCCGTGACAAACGATGTGATCGCCTTGCGTCTGGAACGTGCGAATTAGAATGCTGGATTCCAGATTGCCCTGATCATCCTGCACAAACTGGCTACCGCAATAAAAGCCGCGAGGTGCAGGCTCAAGCTCTTCAATGATTTCCATGGCCCGCTTTTTCGGTGCTCCAGTGATCGAGCCACCGGGGAAGCAGGCCAACAAGGCATCCAGCGGCAGCACTCCGGAGCGTAATGTACCGCGAACCGTTGATACCAGATGCTGCACATTGGAAAACTTGCGCAATTCAAAAAGAGGGGCAGCCTGCACCGAGCCGGGCTCACAGATCTTGCCCAGATCATTGCGTAGCAAATCCACAATCATCAGGTTTTCCGCCAGATCCTTGCTGCTGTGGCGCAGGGATTCCCCCAGCTGCAGATCCTCCGCCTCGGTATTGCCCCGTGGTCGGCTACCTTTAATAGGTTCGGTGACGACAACGCCATGGCGGATCTGCAAAAAGCGCTCCGGAGACACACCAAACACGCTATCGCCGTCGGTCAGGCGGAAAAAACCTCCATGGGGGGCGTCATGCCGCGCCGCCAAAGCGGACCACGCCGCCAGGGAGTCGCCGACAAAGCAGGCGCTGAAACGGCGGCTGTAATTCACCTGATAGCAGTCCCCGGCAAGCAGATAGGCATGCACCTGTTGCAAGGCGGCCTGATAGTCCTGCCAAGGCATTTCACTAACAAAGTCTTCCCGCAGGCCAAAGCCCATGGTGTTCAGAGAGGCATGGTCAATTCCAGTGCGCTGGCCCGAGCCCGGTAGGCCGTCAAAAACCTGTTCGGCAGGATAAATATGCACTTCCGCCAGTAGCTGCTTATGGGGCGACGGGAGATCCAGCAAAGCTGCGCCAGCATGATAACTGATCAGGCCGACCGCCTTCTCTGAAGGTCGTTGCTCCGTATGTAGCCGAGTGGCCAAACCCCGCAGCTCTTCTATGTTATGGGCTTGGAGTGTGACTCGGGGCATAAAGGCGTGACGCCATTGGTGGCCGTCTCGCCACAGGGCTGTTACAGGGGAGCAGGGCATGGGTGTCCGCATGAGTTTGCCGGGAAGGACGCAGTATATAGAGTCGG
>PGZG01000225.1 GCA_002840115.1 Gammaproteobacteria bacterium HGW-Gammaproteobacteria-14
GCCGCTGTTTACCGACCCTGTTGCCGGAGCCTGCATCGCGGGCAGTGCAGCAAGGCCTGGAAGATGTCGGTGTGCGGTTCCACTTTGGTCCCTTCGCTGAAACCTGCAACCGTCAGGGAGACGGTGTGGTGGTTGGTTTGTCGGACGGTAGCCAAGTGGAAGCAGACATTGTGCTGCAGGCGGTGGGGTTGCGTCCGCGCATTGCCCTGGCCAGTACCGCAGGCATCAATACCCATCGCGGTATCGTGGTGGGCCGTTTGTTGCAAACCAGTGCCGACGATGTGTATGCATTGGGTGACTGCGCTGAGGTGGAAGGCCTCGTGCTGCCTTATATTTTGCCGTTAATGGCATCCTCGCGAGCGTTGGCCAAAACCCTCAGTGGCGAGCCTACACCGGTGAGCTATGGCGTGATGCCGGTGTCCATTAAAACACCGGCCTGTCCCACCGTGGTGTGCCCGCCGCCGATCGGTGCCGAGGGCGAGTGGCAGTGCGAGGGTGAAGGCTTGAATATCAAAGGCCTGTTCCGTGGCCCGGATGGAAAGCTGCTGGGTTATGCGCTGACCGGTGATGCTTGCAGTGAAAAGCAGGCGTTGAATAAGGAGCTGCCGCCACTGTTGGCTTGATCGGGGCTTCCTGAATCTGCGGCAGTGGCGTCGGGCTTTCCCGTGGCGCCGTTGTCGCGTAGCCTTTCAGCTTTAATCATGTTGCCTGCGGGCACCGCATATCCGGGGATATTGAATGAAATTTTGGCTGATTCTACTGGTGTTGGGACTGCGGTTGCGTTGGCTGGCTTGGCGTAATGCCGAGTTCCGGGCCAAGCTTGCCGGTAAGGATATGGTGATGCAGTGGCGCACTAAAGCTGGCGCGCCGGCGCGGGCATTTCATTTTCTTCCCAACAAGGTGGTGGTGCGGGCCGGATTGCATTCTAATCCCAGCGTTACCTTGAGCTTTGAAGATGCACCCTATGCGGTGAATACCCTGATGCAGGCGGGTAAAAACCAGATGATTTTTATGCAGGGAATGCAGGAAGGGAAAATCAAGATCGAAGGCGATGCATCGCAGTTAATGTGGTTTATGACATTGATGAAGTTTATCGCCCCGAAAAAGAAGAAGTGATTATTGGTGATGGGCTTCACAATGCGCTATGTGACAGCGTGAGCCCCGCCACTGGCTCACCCGCCGATCCTCTTTTGCAAAGGATGCCGCCGTGCTGGTGATTACTCCCACCTTGTCATTACCGGATAACGAGATTCAGCTCGAAGCGATTCGTGCCCAGGGGGCGGGTGGCCAAAACGTTAATAAAGTCTCCAGCGCTGTTCACCTGCGCTTCGATATTCCTGCGTCTTCCCTGCCGGAAATTTATAAAACCCGATTGTTGGCGCTAAAAGATAGCCGCATTACCGATGAGGGGGTGATTGTTATCAAGGGACAGCAGTTTCGCACCCAGCTGAAAAACCGTGATGATGTAATGAACCGGTTGGCAGAGTTGATTCGCTCGGTCACCGTTGAGAAGAAAATCCGCCGCGCCACCAAACCAAGCCGCTCATCGCAAGCGAAGCGGGTTGATAGCAAAAAGAAACAGGGTCAAACCAAAGCCCTGCGCCGCAAGGTGGATATGTAGCTATTCAGAGGTGCCCTAGTGTGAACAGTGCGGTTTGCGTTGGATATCCTGCCTCAGCATCATAATCACCAATGCCACCCATAGTGACCCGGTATCCCTGACGCAGAGCGACCCCGGAAGCCCAGCGTTTGAACTTCAGTCTGTCCCATTCGAATTTGTGATCCGGCTCCCGAAATGCATTGGCCGCCATGCCAAATAGTGGGTTGTATTCGCGGTTGGGCGTGGTCATAAACAGTACCCGTGGGCGAAAGTATCCGAAGACCGTTTCTTCTACCTGCGAGAGCATGGGGAGCGGTATATGCTCGATGGTTTCCACCATGGCGGCGGCATCAAATCCCACCAACGATGCATGGCGATCGGTATAGGAACCGGGCAGTAATGTCAGCCGTGGTGTATCGCCGACAAGATGGGCTTGCAGCATTTGCCGCGCTTCGGCCAATCGAAGTATGGATTGCTCAACGCCAACCACCTCGGTGAAAGCGGGCTCGTTTAACAATCGATATAGCAGTGCACCGGCGCCACAGCCGAGATCCAGCACCCGCCGGGCGCCGCTGGTTTTCAGGGTTGAGCACACATGATCAAGCCGTGCTTCATGCAGGCCGGTCATTTCATTCATCATGGCGATGACCTCTGGCATGCCTTGCCATCAGACATTCTACCGATAGCCAGCAGCGATGCTATCTGCTTTTTTAGCTGCGCGGCTGACCGGCTGATAAATATAACAAGAGACAGTGCATGGACCTGAATACCGTTTGCATTCCACTGGGTCATATCCAGACCTATTTTGATATGCGCAAAAGTATTGTGCTGGATGCTGATTGGTTGCAGCGCCGTGCCGGTATCAGTGTCTCTAACTCCCACGAGATTCTTGAATCCATCATCGGTCTTGATCAGCAGGATTTCTACCGCAACGCAGGTATCGATTATCAGCCGGGAGAGACTGGCTGTTTTATCAGCACCCGTCAGGTTCTGTTGCTGGTTGATCAGGCGATCAGAGCCCTGGATATGCCCTATCTGGGGCTAGCCATGGGGAATCTGATGACTATTTCCCATCATGGGATGGCGGGTGTTGCGGCTGTCACCCAAACCACTCTGCGTGATTGCATTGAAGTGGTCTGCCGGTTCTGCACAGAGCTTTTCCCGGCTTTGGAAATGAGCGCTCACATAGAAGGCAGTGAGGGCATGCTGATTATCAATGAGAACCTGTCGTTGGCCCCATACAGCCATTTTTTCCACGAGCTGAACATGGTGAGTTTCTACAATATTTTTTTGCAACTGGTGG
>PGZG01000226.1 GCA_002840115.1 Gammaproteobacteria bacterium HGW-Gammaproteobacteria-14
GCAATGAGGGGGATCCAGTACGGGCCGCAGCGGCGGGTGTTGTGGTATACCGGGGTAGCGGTCTCACCGGTTATGGCAACCTGTTGATTATCAAGCATGATGAGCGCTGGTTGAGCGCCTATGCTCACAACGAGCAGATGCTGGTGAGTGAGGGAGCGACGGTCACTGCGGGGCAGCGTATCGCCACTATGGGAGACTCCGGTACTTTTCGCACCCAGCTGCACTTTGAGATTCGCCGGGATGGCACGCCGGTGGATCCCGTTACCCTGTTGCCGAGGCGATAATGGAACGCTTATCGGATGCTCGTTTGCTACTGCTGACCGGGGTTGCATCGGTGGCCACTGCGGTGCTGCTGATTCTGGTCAAGTGTGTTGCCTGGTATTTATCCGGTTCGGTAGCGATGCTCGGCTCATTGGTTGATTCGTTGATGGATGGAGCTGCATCCATTGTTAATTTGCTAGCCATTCGATATGCCTTGGTACCTGCGGATGCGGAGCATCGTTTTGGTCATGGCAAGGCGGAGGCATTAGCCGGGCTTGGGCAGTCAGTGCTGATTTTGTTCTCGGCGTTGTTTCTGTTGAATGAATCGACGCACCGTCTTGTTAATCCTGAACCGATAGAGGCGCCGCTGTTAGCCGTGGCAGTGATGGTTTTTGCCACCGCCGCAACCTTGCTGTTGTTGCGCTTGCAGCATTACACAGTGAAACGTACGGGCTCTATGGCTATTGCCGCGGACTCTTTGCACTATTTTTCGGATGTTGCCATGAATATAGGCATCATGGTGGCGATTATCGGTGCGGCTTATGGAGTGTTATGGCTTGATGGCGTCGCAGGGCTGTTGATTGCACTGTATGTGCTGCGCGCAGCCTGGAAAGTGGGTGGGGAGGCGGTGCAGTTATTACTGGACCGGGAAATGCCCGCCGATGTCCGTCAGGTTATTGCGGCTGTGGTGGCGCGACATCCCCAGGTGCTGGGGTTTCACCAGCTACGGACTCGCCAGGCGGGGCGTACCTGCTTTATTCAGCTGCACGTGGATATGGATGAAAACCTGACTTTGCGTGAAGCCCATCGTTTGGTGGACAGTATTGAGCAGGGTATTCGCCAGCAGTTTCCTGATGCTGATGTGATCATTCATCAGGACCCGGTGCAAGTGTCGCCTCAGGTCGCGTTACCGAAACATCAGAGTACATCTGAGTAACGTCTTCTCACGACTCTGAAGGGATTAGTCGTAACGCTACTCCACGTTAGCAGGCATCCTCGGTTTCAGCGTTGTCAGGAGAGCCGGCAACACCGTCAGGTTGCACAGTAGAGCCATGCCCATGGCGGCGCCGGTGAGCAAGCCGAAGTACACAGTTGGGTTGAAATTTGACAGAGTGAGAATCGAGAAGCCTGCGATAATCGTGACCGAGGTGTAATACATGGCGCGGCCAATAGACCCATGACTGCGTTTCATGGCGCCGATGTGGTCTTGATCTTTTGATAGCTCTTCGCCAAAGCGGTGGATGTAATGAATCGAATCATCCACGGCAATACCTACGGTGATAGCGGCAATGGTGATGGTCATCAGATCCAGCGGCAGACCAATCCAGCCCATTAAACCCAGTACGCCAGCAGCACTGAGAATGCTGGGAGCCAGAGCAACAGCCGCCAGCATCGGGCGGCGGAAAAGCAGGAGCAACATGGTGAAAATAGCTGCAAATACAAAGCCCAGAGTTTTGATCTGAGAGTTGAACAGGCTTTGCAGCATATTGTTGTACATCACCAATGCGCCGGTGAGCTTGACCTGCTCCGGCGCGAGATCAAAATTTTCCACCAGTCCGGAGCCGATACGCTCGATCAGCTCATTGCGTTGCAGGGAGGGGTCGGAATCAATAACCCGTATCGAAATACGAACCTGATTGCCGTCGTTAGAGAGGTAGGGTTGTACCAGTTGTTGTCGTAGATCAGCCGGGATAAAGCTTGAAAGTAGCATAAGCTGTACATAGCTTAATGGCCCGCCATTCATTTTCTCGGCGGCTTCGTAGGTGGTTGCCAGTGATAGTACTTTGCCGGTTTCCGGATGAGAAGATAGCCAGCGCTGGATAGCCATTAGCTGTTCCAGTTGCTGCGGGGTGTACCAGTAGCTATTGCTCAGGTCATGGCTGGATTTCGGTTCGGTGAAAGGATCGTCGAACGGATCATCACTGAACTCAGCAAAGCCATCGGAAAAATCATCGCCAAAAGGATCCTCGGTTATGCCATCCGACGACTCAGCCTGCGGTGGTTGTGTGATCGGGGCTTGCGGAGCATCAATGATAATGTCCAGTGGTGTAGTGCCTCCCAGTTTTTGATCAATTAGCAGCATGCCCTGATGAATTTCCGTGTCATCTTTGAAGTAATCAATAAAGCGGTTTTCGACGGTCAGACGACCAAGGCCAATAATTGAAACAGCCAGCGCCAGTGCAGCAACAATCAGTAATGCCAGTCGATGACGTTCGGTAATGCCCGCCAACCACAGGGTGATGGTGCGGGTGTAGTCATGTCCGCTATTGCCAGCATTATTGGGTAGTAGCATGAGTAAGGAAGGCATGAGCAGGTAGCAGATCAACAGTGCCATGCCAATGCCAAAAGTCATCATCCAGCCGAAGTCCATTACCGGACGAATGTCACTGATCACCAGGGAGGCGAAACCGACCATAGTGGTAAGAATCATATAAATCGAGGGGCGTGCCATGTGCAGTGTGGTTTTCGATACCAGCCAGCGTTGGTCCGCCTGCGGATTCTCCTGCTGAAACTCCCGATAACGGACGATCAAATGAATGGTGATGGACATGGTGATGATCAGTAGCAGTGACACATAGTTCGAGCTGATAATGGTCACTTTCC
>PGZG01000227.1 GCA_002840115.1 Gammaproteobacteria bacterium HGW-Gammaproteobacteria-14
CCGGCAGCTTGCCCCGAGCACGCAGCTTGGCTTCAGCCGCCTCGCCGCCGCCATGAGCGATACGTTCCAGCATGCTCTGCAAATCCGAGCGCAGGGTCAGATTATGTTCGCGATTGCTAGCGAACTCCGGGGAGCCTGTTTGAATGGTGCTGTGAATTTTCGTCATCGGTTTTGGTGCCTCTATATCTGTGGCTTGACGCTCGGGTGCGGGCGAGATGAGTGCGTGGCGTTTCCGGGACACGCACGAGTACGTCCCTGTAGCTCATCTCCGCCATCCATGGCTCCGATGGTCCCGGAAACGCCAAGCACTCATCTCGCTATCAATCAATCTGCCAATGTCTGGAAAACCCATTTAGTTTTCTTCTTGTTTTCAAAAACCAGGAATTTGGCATGGTGTTGTTGGGCTGGGCTGGGCTGGGCTGGGCTGGGCTGGGCTGGGCTGACGTGATCCCTTCCGGGGAAGCTCAGCGCCAGGGATAGCGCTGGCTAGCCCCCAGGGATGGGTTCACGGCGTTCCCCGGAAGGGATCACGTCAGCCCAGCCTGCACAATCTCGCACCACGTAATTCATTCCCGAGCGGAGACGCTTGAAAATCAAGCCGTTTCCTTAAACAATTCCCGTCCAATCAGCATGCGTCTAATTTCGCTGGTGCCCGCGCCAATTTCATACAGCTTGGCATCGCGCAGGAAACGCCCGGTGGGATAATCATTGATATAGCCATTACCACCGAGTACCTGAATGGACTCCAATGCCATTTTTGTACAGCTTTCAGCACAGTAGAGAATGGCGCCTGCGGCATCTTTGCGACTGGTTTCACCACGATCACAGGCCCGGGCCACAGCGTACAGATAAGCGCGACTGGTATTGAGCATCACATACATATCGGCCAGCTTGCCCTGCATTAACTGGAATTCGCCAATGGCTTGGCCAAACTGTTTGCGTTCGTGAACATAAGGAACCACCACGTCCATACAGGCCTGCATCAGGCCAACGCAGCCACCGGAAAGCACGGTGCGTTCGTAATCAAGGCCACTCATCAAAACACGAACACCATCGCCTTCTTTGCCGAGGATGTTTTCCGCCGGCACTTCACAGTTATCGAATACCAGCTCGCAAGTGTTCGAGCCACGCATGCCGAGCTTGTCCAGTTTCTGAGCGCGGGAGAAACCTTTGAAGTCACGCTCGACAATAAAAGCGGTAATGCCCCGTGGCCCTGCCTGTAGGTCGGTTTTTGCGTAAATCACATAGGTGTTGGCATCGGGGCCATTGGTGATCCACATTTTGTTGCCGTTCAGCACATAGTGATCGCCGCGTTTTTCGGCGCGCAACTTCATGCTGACCACATCGGAACCGGCGCCGGGTTCGCTCATTGCCAGAGCGCCGATATGTTCGCCGCTGACTAGTTTGGGCAGGTATTTAGCTCGCTGGGCATCATTGCCATTCAGCCAGATCTGGTTGACACACAGGTTGGAGTGGGCGCCATAGGAAAGGCCCACCGAGGCAGAGGCGCGGGAGATTTCTTCGGTGACGATAGTGTGGGCCAGATAGCCCATACCAATACCGCCATACTCTTCACCAACGGTAATACCAAGCAGGCCCATGTCACCCATTTTCCGCCACAGATCCATGGGGAACTGATTGTCCCGATCAATATCGGCGGCCCTTGGTGCTATTTCGTTATTGGCGAAGGCGCGAACGCTGTCGCGCAGGGCATCAATAGTTTCGCCGAGATCATGGTTCAGGGACGGGAAAGTCATGGTGGTCTCCGGGTTATTTAAGGGATTCCAGGCAGCGCTGTTCTGCCTCATCCAGTTCCAACTGCATTACTTCAATATCGCGCAGCTGCTGGGTGAGCTGGGCACGTCGTTCGTGGATCTTGGCTAACAGAGCTTCTATCTGGGCGCGGTTAGCGTCCGGGTTGTACATCTGGATCAGTTGTCGGCTTTCGGCCAACGAGAATCCCAGACGTTTACCGCGCAGGATCAGTTTCAGGGCGGTGCGATCGGCGGCACTGTAGATGCGGGTCTGGCCGCGGCGGGCGGGCTCCAGCAACCCTTCATCCTCGTAAAAACGGATGGTGCGGGTGGTTACATCAAACTCCCGGGCCAGTTCGCCAATGCTCCAGGAGGTCTTTTTTTTGGCTGCCATAGCGTCTCAGAGGTGCCTGCCGGATGGGGCTTTAGTGTAGGGAAAGCTTACGTTAACGTAAAGTTATTGCTCTGGTTCGCATAGCGAGGTAGTAGAGGGAGTAAGCTATGGGTCGCGACTCACAGGCCTGAGCTACGGACTGGCAGGTGAATCTGGCCAGTGTTACCTTAGCGCACCTCAGGTTTTACCTCCGCGCAGCCCACGGGAGTCGCCATGTCCAGCCAGTCGCTGCCGCCGATGAAAGACCGCAAGGTCATGCGGCGTATAGATTATGGTGCCGCCAGAACCTCGGTGTCCGGGGTGCTTGCCGCGCTGCTGGTATTTGTGGTGCTTGCGGCGGTTGGCGGCCTTTACGTGGAGCAACAATCTCTCACCCTGGCTTTTGGCCTGTCGATTATCCTGACGGCGGCCTATCGACTGTTTCTCGTGGCTCGCTTCGATAGCCTCTATGGCGCGGCTCCCCGTCGTTGGCGACGCATGTTCGGTTTTGGTCTGGTGTTGCATGCTCTGGTATGGGGCTTGCTGTTGGCCGTGATGGTGATGCTGTATGGCCCTTCGTTTAATTTCTTGCTGGTGTGTGTTTATGGCATTGGCGTTGCCACAGCGCTGAGTAGCGCCTGGATGGCGGCGCTCAAGACGCGTCAAACCTATGCGATTTTTATATTGGCACCGGCGGTGCTGGCATTGGCGTCACTTCGCAC
>PGZG01000228.1 GCA_002840115.1 Gammaproteobacteria bacterium HGW-Gammaproteobacteria-14
TTTTCAATGCCGTCGCTTGCATCCAGTAGCGCTTCCAGTGAGTCCCAAGAGGCATTGGCATTGTTGTCAATCTCGTTGTCGGACTGGAGCAGCGGGGGAGCCATGCGCTCTAACTGGTCGCAGGCTGCTTCCGATAGCAACACGGCAAGGTTGTCTTCGGTGTTGGCTAAGTCGCAAATGGCTTGCGCCTGATTTAAAGCTTCGCTGACATTGAAGTCACCCTGTGGAAGGATGATGTGAATGCCAGCGAGTATCGTAAAGCGAGCGTTCAGGTCTGTGCCGTTAAGGTGCAGGTCATGTACCTTCTGGCATAATCGGTGGGCTAGTACCCGGGCGCCCTGTACTGGAGTGCCGGGCAGGCTCAGAACTATTTTGTCAGGCTGTTGAAGGCAGACATGGTCTTCACGCCGTAGGTTGGCGCTAATAAGTTCAGCGATTTGTTTTTCAGCTTGGGTTAGAGCGTCTTTTCCTAGTTGTTTTTCAAGCTCGGAATGTTCGTCAATTCGCAACGCAAGGAGCGTATGAGGCAGATGATGGCGGCGGCAGAAGGCTTGATCGCGTTCAACAGTCTCGGCTGACTCCTCTGGCTGAGGGGTATCGATTGCTGAGACAGCATGGGCGCTTACATGGCGCTCTGATGAAGACAACAGGGCAAGAATTTCTCGCATGACCTGACGTGCTTCATAGGGGCGATAAATAATGCCCGCACCAAATCGTTCGCTCAGGCTGGCTAATCGAGCGGCATCGCTTTCCGGGCTGGCCATCAATATCACGCCGGGGATCGACTTTCCTGCCAGCAAAAGTTCCAGACCAGACCATTGATGGGCAACCAGTAGTAGAGCGGGGTTTTGACGCAAAGCCACATCCAGGGCTGCCGCGTCAGTACACACTTCCACGTCCATTAGCGGAGCGAGAATTCTTTCCAGCATGACGGAGCCCAGACGCGAGCTGTCTGCAATGATAATTCTGGCCGGGTTATCACGGCTCATCCTTGATTCTCCTGTACCAACGGGCCTGCGGCCTTATTCGACGACTGTTGCCAGCCTGTATTATGACGTCAGACACTGAAGTCCTAGTGTAACGTAACTCTGTGATTTTGCTATGATATCGTCTGGTTGCTTTGGAGTGTAACGGGCTCTGTAGCGGCTGTGGTATCGTTCGCCGCCGTACAATCAGGGTTCGCCCCTTTCGGAGAGTAGATATGAACTGGTTGGCTATTGTGGTGACCGCGCTGTTTAGCGCTTCGCTAACCTGCGCCGCACTGGCTTGGTGGCTTCAATATCGTGCTCGTCCGCGCATCATGGAGCAGCTGGATGAAGAGTTTCGTCTACGCTTGAAGGAGGCCTCTGACGTACTGGCGGTGCGCGTTGAGGAGGCGGTTCGCCGTGGCGTCCGCGAGGGATTCACTTCGCTGGCCAGCAAGGAAGTTATTCAGGGTACAACCCGTAATATTGCTCGCACCGGTGCGGGCTTTGTGGAAGATAGCTTGGGACGTATCCTTGGGCGTCGACCCACTCGCGACGATGAGCCCGAGTAATCTTCACAGTTGATCGTCAGCTGTAGCGATGACCAAAAAGGATTCGGGAAAAAATCAGCGTCAGGCCAAAACTGGCCAGTAACAAAGTTTGCAGTCCGGCTTCCGTAGGCAACCAAAGCACCGGAATTTGTCCGGTGGCAGTAGCAAAGGCCCCGAACAGCAGGGTCATTCCGGAGCATAGAAATAGCAGGTCAAGGCGGCGCTCGCGGCGCATGCCGCGCTTGAGACCATTCACGGAGTCCAGAATTTCTTCCTGAAGTAACCGTTGGCGGCCAAGCTCAATGGATATCAAGTCCACTTGCCCGCAGACCTGTTCCAGACGGGCAAGCCAACGGGGGTCTTCCCGCCGGAGTAGTGCTAGCAAGTCCTCCAGTCGCACGTGATCATCCAGCCAACGGCGGAGTGCGGACCAGAGGTCGAAGTCGTCCAGAGCGCTGGTCAGTAGCCCCAGCTGTGCCGGCTCGCCGGAAATACGAATGCGATCGTTGCCGTCCAGAGGTTCAGTTGGCGCAAATAGCCACTGCAGCAGCGCCCCCAAGGTTGTCCTTACCCGAATATCAACATGCCCTTCGTAGTCCTGAAGCACCTCAACGCCGTCCTCTACCAACAACAGGTAGATGCTCGTTGCCGGTCTTTCCAGGCGGATACGGACTACGGTGCCGTGTAATGCCGCAAGTCTGTCCGCACTGCGAGGCTCGAGGGAAAGCGCTTGATTAAGCACCGTCTCAAGAGCCCCAAGTGTCAGAAAACGTGTCAGTGATCGCTGTTCTTGCATGCGGCTGTGTTACCGGAAGGGTCGCAGTGAAGTATTGCATTCTACACACAGGAGTCTCCCCGGACAGGCCTTTACTTGGTGTTATGGCCCGTTCAGCCGTGTTCTGGTCCCTATTGTCCGGGGAAAAAAGCATTTCAGTCACTTACCTTGACGCCCCATGCCGTTATACTAGCCAGCTGCTAGGGATGGCCTGCAGGCTTGGTGTCATCCAGATGGGCTGTCGGTTCACACTGGTGAGGGAGCTTTCTTCCTCCATGGGGAGTAGTGTTTTTTCATGTTTGAAGCCATGTTTTCCCATCCGGATTTCTGGAAATACGTCAGCATTCCCATTGCGTCGGGCTTGATAGGCTGGGGAACCAACTGGCTTGCAGTGCAAATGACTTTCTGGCCGAAAGAATTTATCGGTATTCCGCCGTTCCTCGGTTGGCAGGGGATTATTCCCTCCAAGGCCGCCAAGATGGGGCGCATCGTTGTTGAAAAAACCCTCGAAAAAATCGGTTCCATTGATGAGTTTTTTCGGCAAATGGAGCCG
>PGZG01000229.1 GCA_002840115.1 Gammaproteobacteria bacterium HGW-Gammaproteobacteria-14
AAACCCCCGCCATGAATCTCTTGCTGCTTCACCCACAGGACCACATTGCCGATGACCGTTGGCGCATATCCGGCCGACGGGCGGAACATGTGCGCCATGTTCTTGGCCTGACCCCCGGCGCGACCCTGAAAGCCGGGGTTCTCAATGGCGCTCTGGGAGAAGCAACCATCAGCGAAGACCAGGGCGATACTTGGGAACTGCGTTTTCAGGAGCAGCAGCCGCCTCCGCCCCCCCTGCCGCTGACGCTGATCATAGCCCTGCCTCGGCCCAAAATGCTCAAGCGGTTACTGATCGACGCCACCAGCCTCGGCATCAAACGGATTGTGCTGCTCAATAGCTGGAAGGTCGAAAAGAGTTACTGGAAAACCCCGGAGTTACATGCCGACCTGCTACGCGAAAAAATGCTGCTAGGGCTTGAACAGGCCGGTGATACGCAACTGCCTGAGCTACTACTGAGACCTCGATTCAAACCGTTTATTGAAGATGAGTTGCCAGCACTGGCAGCCTCTAGCCGGGCATTGCTGGCACATCCGGCCACCACGGACATGGCGCCAACATCCATGCCCATGGATCTCACTGAGCCAGTAACACTGGCAGTGGGCCCCGAAGGTGGCTGGACGGATTACGAGGTAAGCATGCTTGAAGCCCGCGGCTTTGAACGCCACAGCTTGGGCCAGCGGATTCTTCGGGTGGAAACCGCGCTGCCCACGTTGGTGGGCAGGATCATGCGACTGCTTTAAGTAGTCAGCTAGCCTCGACGATAAGGGTTTCGACGTGCCTTGGTCGGCGGCTTGTTGTCGTTACGCTGACCACGCAAGCGAGCCCGACCGTATAGCCCCGTGTACTGCTTGCCCTTGAGATCGACCTTGCCGGCCAAGTGATTAATATCATCCGGAGTCAGATCCATCCAGCGACCTGCCTTCAACTGGGCCGGTAGATTGATATCACCAAAACGCACCCGAATAAGACGAGCCACTTCCAATTGCTGGGATTCAAACAGGCGCCGCACTTCCCGGTATTTACCCCCGGTCAAAGTCACTTTATGCCAATGATTGGCCGCCTCTTCAGCACCGCCCGCATCGACAACGGTATCGAATTTCGACATACCGTCTTCCAGCATCACTCCATCAAGCAGCGCTCTGCGTTTTTCCGGCGTCAGCTCGCCGCGCACACGCACTGCGTATTCACGCACAAAACCATTGGAAGGATGCATCAAGCGATGGGCAAGTTCGCCATCCGTGGTGAACAGCAAAAGGCCCGAGGTGTTGATATCGAGACGGCCAACCTGCACCCAACGCATGCCGGTAAGACGCGGCAGATTATCAAACACCGTTGGGCGCCCCTCGGGGTCATTGCGCGAGCACACCTCTCCCACCGGTTTGTGATAAGCAATTACCCGGCGGACAATTTCTTCCGGCGCCTTGGTTCTAACGATATGGCCATCCACGCGAATCACATCCTCTGGAGAAACACGATCACCAAGCGTGGCGATCTTGCCGTTAACGGAAACACGACCGGACTCAATCCAGGTTTCCAGCTCACGGCGAGAACCCAAACCCGCACGGGCCAATACTTTCTGTAGTTTCTCACTCATGCTTCGTTTTAGCTCCAGCGTCATCGGCATCGTCCTCAGACGACACATCCTGCGCATCAATATCGGGGAACAGTTCAGTATCTGACGGCTCCTGTATATGTTCCTGTGCTGAGTCTTCAGCTTCGGCGTCCACGTCAGCTTCTGGCGCAGAGTCCGAATCCGGCTCAACGTCCTGGTCCGCCGGTTTGCGGCGGAACTCCGCTTCAAAGCCTGCAAGCACCGAATCCACCTGTTCAAGACTCATCAAAGTGGATTCATCAATTTCCGGCTCGCTATTAATAGCATCCATAATAGTGGTCTGGCGGGGGGCATCACCCTGATCCGCCTCCGGATCCTCGCCTCTCGGGGCTGTCAGTTTTTCTTCCAGCTCAAGCTCTTCGTTGATTTTGTCGAGATCACGAATCTCGGACAGGGTCGGCAGGTCTTCCAGACTTTTCAAATCAAAGTAGTCAAGAAACTGGCGCGTAGTTGCAAACATGGCCGGACGTCCGGGAACATCACGATGCCCCACAATACGAATCCAGTTGCGCTCAAGCATGGTTTTAACAATCTGGGTATTCACTGCCACGCCACGGATTTCTTCAATTTCACCGCGAGTAATCGGCTGGCGATAGGCAATCAAAGCCAGTGTTTCAAGAATTGCCCGGCTGTAACGGGGTGATTTCTCCTGCCACAGGCGACTCACCCAGGGACCCATTTCACGGCGCACCTGAAAACGAAAACCCGACGCTACTTCTTTTAACTCAATGCCACGATCCGCATAGTTTTCCGCCAACTGCGCCAGAATCTGGTTCAGAGTATCGCGATCCGGACGCTCTGCTTCATCAAACAGACTCAGCATGGTATCGCGGTCCAGCGGGCTGTCTGCTGCCAGAATCGCGGCCTCAAGCACACGATGAATCAGCACCGTATCAATATGGGCGGCAATTGGTGTGGCGCTCTCTTCACCGGAAGTCTCCGCCGTCTCGGTCACTGCCTGCTCGGCCTTATCAGCATCAACAGTGGCGTTTTCCGGATTATCGATGTCGTCCCGTACGTCTTCAGTCATTGGCTGCACTCACTTCAAAAGGCAACTGATCTTCATCCTCTAGCAACACAGTACGCGCCTTGAGATGCAGGGGCGCAAAAGGCTCACTTTGGATCACCTCCACTAATGAGCTTTTGATCAGTTCCAAAACCGCAATAAAGGTAACTACCACCCCTGCGCGCCCTTCTTCCGGGCGAAACAGGGTAAAGAAGGGCACGAA
>PGZG01000230.1 GCA_002840115.1 Gammaproteobacteria bacterium HGW-Gammaproteobacteria-14
CCGCCTCTGTCACTCCCAAGTGTAAAGGCTGCTCAACCTGAGCGGATAATTTCCGGTAAGCCTGTACTGTCATAAACACGTTAGAAGCTTTAACACTGATTTTGAAATCCTGAAAATCATAACGATCCAGAATCTCAGCATGACGCAATGCCGACTCCACCAGCGCATCACTGGTCGGCTCGCCATATTTACGCTGCAGCTCTTTTTCCAAAGAACCCGCGTTAACACCAATACGAATCGGAATGCCGTGATCTTTCGCCGACTGAATTACCGCACGAATACGATCTTCCCGGCCAATATTGCCCGGATTAATACGCAGGCAATCGACACCCAGCTCGGCCACGCGCAGGGCAATCTTATGGTCGTAATGAATGTCGGCAACGAGGGGAGCCTTAACCTGTTTACGAATCTCGCCAAACGCTTCCGCAGCCTCCATGCTTGGCACGGAAACCCGAACAATGTCGGCACCCACCTCTTCAAGACGACGAATCTGGGCAACCGTCGCAGCAACATCACAGGTTTCAGTGTTGGTCATGCTCTGAACAGCAATCGGCGCATCACCGCCAACCGGGACTGAGCCAACCATAATTTGCCGGGTTTTGCGTCGCTTGATATCAATTTCGCGCTGCATAGCGATACCTCAGTGCTCAGGGTGCGCGAACAGTAATAACTTGACCCGCAGCAACCACGGGCACGCGCACGCTAGCATCATTCACCTGAATAGCACTCACCGCGGCGGCATTGCCAAGGGTCAACCGAAACGGGCCCTGGCCTTCCAGAGTCAAGGTCTGCCCGGCGCTTCGCTGGCCAACATAAACCTCTTCACCCTCCGCATCCCGTACTCTCAACCAGCAGTCCTCCGCAAAGCGAACCACCAGTACATCCGGACGCAAAGTAGCCACTGCAGCCTCAGCGGCGCTATTACTGGCGACACCCGTCACACTACCAACATCGGAGGAGGGGGTGGTGTCCAAGTCGATAGCGGAGTCATCATCGGCACTATCATAGTTCTCACCACTACCATCATGGTCTTCACCGGCTTGCTCGACGTCAATCACTGGCATAGCCGGGGCAGAAGCTGTTATTGGCTCCGATGAAGGCCACAGCGACCACAGTAGCAACAGAAGCACCCCGCCAAGCAGCGCATAACGAGCGTAGCCATTGCCCACATAATCAAATGCCGATTTTTTCTGTGAAACCGCAGACTCCTGCGGCGGGCTGGTTTCCTCAATCATCTGCTGGAACAGGTTCGCCAACTCATCGCCGGGAAGGCTCACAATCCGGGCATAGTTTTTTATGTATCCACGGACAAACGCGGGCTCTGGCAAGCGCTTGTAATCATCCGCTTCCAACGCCTTGATATAGGACACTGACAAATGCATACGCTCAGCCACCGCAGCATGGGACAGCCCCATCGCCTCACGGGCCTGACTCAAACGCTGTCCAGGCAGCAGCAGCCGCCCCTGATCAGACTCTGTCATCAGCGTCGCCCCCTCTGTACCCATGCCTGCCACTCGCGGTGTTCAGCGGTGCCGGCATACATTTGGTCCAAGGCCAGCTCGTAGCTACCCAGACGGTCACCGTCCTGCTGTTTAGCCGACATACGAATCCCCAACCACAATCCACGAGCTGACTGTCGACTAATCATGCTCGCATAACGACGGTAGTAATGATCTGCCAGTCGCATTTCCTGACGATCGAAGTGAATAGCGGCAAGTTCCAGCAATGGGCTGGTAGCCTGCGAGTCCAGCCGTAGTGACATATTCAACGCCTCAATCGCCTCCTCCGGCCGATCCAGCACCATTAACGCGCGCCCCTTGTTTTCAAAGGCAATTGCCCGGCTTTCATAAGAGGGAGTATCCGCAGCCAACGAAAACTCCCGTAGCGCCTCAGGGAAACGCCGCTGCTGAAACAGCAAGGTGCCGTAATTATTACGAGCGGCAGCAAAATCCCGGTTATACCGAATCGCCAGACGGTAGTGCTCTTCTTCGCGCTTCGTATCGCCCTCGAATTTATAAAGTAACGCCATGGCGTTATGGGCCTCCGGACTACGGGGCTCCAGCTCAACCGCACGGGAAAAATGACGACGGGCCTCCACCGGCTTACCCATCTGCAAATACTCAATACCTGCAGCGATACGTCGACTCACCGCCTGGTCCGCATTTGGCGCAGGCTGCTTTTCCAGCACCATACAACCTGACAACATCAGGATCAGAAATACCGGTAACCAGCGCAAATTCCCCTGCCTGTTCAGCATCGTAATTCCATCCTTTATTGTGCTGCTGCGCCATCGACGGAATCGCCGGCGCGCAAAAACACTTCTTTTTGCCAGCGCTCACTGCGCCGGGTACGGTCCATCACATCGCCCACCAACTGACCACAGGCGGCATCGATGTCATCGCCCCGGGTCGTTCGCACGGTGGTCAACAGACCGTGATCATTCAAATACTTATGAAAAGCCAGAATATCTCGCCTGTCTGAGCGCTCATAGCCTGCATGGGGGAAGGGATTAAAGGGAATCAAATTCACCTTCACCGGCAAGTCACCCAACATCTTTACCAGCTGCCGAGAATGCTCAGGCTTATCATTGATACCCTTGAGCATGACATATTCCATAGTGATGCTTTTGCGTCGATCTGGACGACGATCACTGTAACGACGGCAGGCCGCCAACAGGTCGGCTAACGGGTACTTGCGATTTAACGGTACCAGCTTGTCTCGTAGCTCATCATTAGGCGCATGCAGGGATATCGCCAAAGATACATCCAGCTCATCGGACAGTTTGTCGATCATTGGCACCACCCCGGAGGTGGACAGCGTAATCC
>PGZG01000231.1 GCA_002840115.1 Gammaproteobacteria bacterium HGW-Gammaproteobacteria-14
GGGTTCTGATTTGCAGGGTATCAAGACCACCGCCGTAAAGGATGGTGATCACTATGTGATTAATGGTTCCAAAACCTTTATCACCAACGGGCAGAATGCGGATCTCGTTATTGTTGTGGCGAAAACAGATCCTACTAAGGGTGCGAAGGGTATCAGTCTGTTTTTGCTGGAAGCAGGCACACCAGGTTTCGACAAAGGCAAGAATCTGAAAAAAGTTGGCATGAAAGCCCAGGACACTTCCGAGCTGTTTTTTCAGGATGTGCGGGTGCCCGCGGATGCGTTGCTGGGTCAGGAAGGCATGGGTTTTGTGTATTTGATGCAGGAGTTGCCGCAGGAGCGTCTTGGTATTGCCATTAATGGTTTGGCCATGGCCGAGAGCGCGCTGGAGCACACCATTACCTATGTGAAAGAGCGTCGGGCTTTTGGCAAGTCCATCGCCGAATTCCAGAATACCCAATTCAAACTGGCCGAGTTGCATACCGAGGTTGAAGTGGGTCGGGTTTATGTGGACCGTTGTCTTGAGCTGCATCTGCAGGGCAAGCTGGATATTCCTACCGCAGCGGCCGCCAAATACTACATTACCGATTTGCAGTGCCGGGTGATTGACGAGTGCCTGCAGTTGCATGGGGGTTATGGCTATATGTGGGAATATCCGATTGCCCGTATGTTTGCCGATGCCCGGGTTCAGCGCATCTATGGCGGCACCAATGAAATTATGAAAACCATTATTAGCCGCGCGATTCTCGCTGACTGATTATGTGAATTTTTATGCAACAAAAATGGCGCCTTTGGCGCCATTTTTGTTGGTGTGCGAATTTTATCGCCGCGTTGCTAACTCGGTGTCCAGATAAGCTTCTGAGCAGGGTTAATCGAACAGGTGAGCGCGAATGGATTCGTTATCCTGTTCGAGCAAATTCTTCTGCACCGTATGGCTGACCAGCTTGCCGAGCTGGCCATTGAGTTTTTGCCGTAGTACGCCAAGAAATTGTGGCGGTGCGACTAATGCCAGCTGGCTGAACTTGCCGTCATGCCGACCTTTTTCCAGATAGTCGACGATTTGTTTGGCGAAGACTTCCTGATGGTGATGATGAACATCAGGCGGCTCCATGCCATGGCGGCCGTCGCCGTGGCTGTCGAAGGTGCGGCCGGGGCGATCACTGTTGATTTCCTGTGGTTTCATGCGGCCCTCGGGATGGTCGAGCGCAACAATGTCGGTGGGGGCTTGTACACGGTTCCGGGTGGTGAGAATGCGGGCTTTGCTGCTATCCGCGACAACAATCCAGGTTGGTTCCATAAAAACCTCCGTCAGTAATCGTGCGTTGGTTGCCTGTCATTCCTGACAAGGCGTGACCCAGTCCTGATCATGCGCCTTGCCGGGCGCAACGTCATGATATGGATCAACACAAAATGTGACCGGGGCTAACGGCAGTCGTTCCCGGCAGGATGGCCTGCCGGGGGGGGGCGTCAGGGACGGGTCTCAGGGTGCGGGATTGGGGTGTTCGACATGGATGGCTTCAATTTCCTTCAGCAGCTCATCATTTAATGTGACCTCAATACTCCGCAGGTTCTCTTCCAGCTGTGGCAGGCTGGTGGCACCGATAATGTTGCTGGTGACAAACGAGCGACTGGTCACGTACTGCAGAGCCATTTGTGTGGGAGATAAACCATGGCGGGCAGCCAGTTGGCAGTATTTCTCGGTGGCTGCGGTGGCCTGCGCATTGGTATAGCGAGAAAAATATTTGAAGATGGTCAGGCGTGCTTTTTCCGGCCATTGGTTGTGGCGGTATTTGCCACTCAACATACCGAAGGCCAGAGGGGAGTAGGCCAGCAGGCCAATCTGTTCCCGGTGGCTGATTTCAGCGAGGCCGACTTCATAGGTGCGGTTGAGTAACGAGTAAGGGTTCTGGATCGACTGGGGCCGAGGGGTGCGCTGGCGTTTTGCCTCCATGCAGTATTTCATGACGCCCCAGGGCGTTTCGTTTGAGAGCCCATAGTGACGGATCTTACCCTGTTTGATCAGCTCATCCAGAGCCTCCACGGTTTCTGCGATGGGAGTGTAGTCTTCGTCTTCCTTGTGCCGGTAGCCGAGCTTGCCAAAGTAATTGGTATTGCGATCTGGCCAATGCATCTGGTAAAGGTCGATCACGTCGGTTTGCAAGCGCTGCAGACTGCTGTCCACTGCTGCAAAAAGATGTTCGCGGGTCAGACGCGGGCCGCCGCGAATATGGCTGATCCAGTCGCCGGGCCCAGCGGCTTTGGTGGCGAGAATAATCTGGTCGCGCTTGCCGGTTTTTTTGAACCACTCACCAATAATCTCTTCGGTTTTGCCGTAGGTGTCCGGGGTGGCTGGCACGGCGTACATTTCGGCGGTATCGAAAAAATTTACGCCATGGTCAAGGGCCATATCCATTTGCGCGAAACCATCCGCCGCCGTGTTCTGCTTGCCCCAGGTCATGGTGCCCAGACACAGGGCGCTGACGTGCAAATCGGTTTGGCCTAGAGGGCGATATTCCATGACGGGCTCCGCAATATTCGAGTTGATTGGGGATAATACCCGCTGAAACATCACTTGTGGATGAAGGTGGCGAGTGGGTAAGCCAAGAAACAGCGCACAATTGTTTGTATGCCGGGCTTGCGTCGGTGATTAAACGGGCGTAACTCTGTCTTGAGAGCGGGTCTTTAAGCCCCTGCGTTACGCTCGTTGCAGAGCCGTAGAGATGGTCTGATCAAACAAGGGTAATGCCAGAAAGGCAGCCCTGAAGA
>PGZG01000232.1 GCA_002840115.1 Gammaproteobacteria bacterium HGW-Gammaproteobacteria-14
GGTTTCGATAATCACGGGTTCGCCACCGGCAATGAGCACCATATCCGGATAGGACACCCAATAAGGCGCCGGAATAATGGCTTCATCGCTATCATTGAGAAATGCCAGTGCCATATTGAAAAAGCTTTGTTTGCCACCGGAAGACACCAGAATCTGGTTCGGTGCATATTCAAGCTGATTTTCCCGCTGGAATTTGCCAACGATGGCTTTTTTCAGCGATGGCGTACCATCCACTGCGGTGTATTTGGTTTTGCCCTGTTGAATCGCTTCGATCGCCGCTTGTTTGATATGATCCGGCGTATCGAAATCCGGTTCGCCGACACCAAGCCCGATGATGTCTTTACCTTCGGCGCGCAGTTCTGCGGCGCGGTTGGAAACGGCCAGGGTGGGTGAAGGTTTGATGCGTTGTACGCGGTCGGACAAATTAAGTTCGGACATGCACTCCTCGTCTTTCAGTGAGCGGCGGGTGGCGGCGCTTTTGGCGCCCAGAGGTTGTTCGGCCGGGTTATCCGAGCCGATCCAGCTTCGCGGGCCGCGTATTCTAGCGAATTCTGGGACAGGCTTAAATGGCATCTTCTGAACAGTTTGTGTTGCACTCCGATTACCAGCCCGCCGGGGACCAGCCTGAAGCCATTCGCGGGCTGATTGAGGGGCTGGAGTCGGGCCTCGCCCATCAGACCCTGTTGGGGGTGACGGGCTCTGGCAAGACCTTCACCATTGCCAATGTTATTCAGGCGCTGCAGCGGCCGACCATTATTATGGCGCCGAACAAGACGCTGGCGGCGCAGCTTTACAGTGAGTTTCGCGAGTTCTTCCCGGAAAACGCCGTGGAGTACTTCGTTTCTTACTATGACTATTACCAGCCGGAAGCCTATGTGCCGTCCTCCGACACCTTTATCGAGAAGGATTCGGCGGTCAATGAGCATATTGAGCAGATGCGCTTGTCCGCCACTAAGGCGCTGATGGAGCGGCGCGACGTTATTATTGTGGCGTCGGTATCTGCAATTTATGGCTTGGGGGATCCCGCCAGCTATCTTTCCATGCTGCTTCATGTGGTGCGTGGCGATCGCATTGACCAGCGCGCCGTGCTGCGCCGTTTGGCAGAGCTGCAATACTCCCGTAATGAGCTCGACTTCCGGCGGGGCACCTACCGGGTACGGGGTGATGTTATCGATATCTACCCGGCGGACTCGGACAAAGAGGCAGTGCGTATCGAGCTGTTTGATGATGAGGTGGACAATATTTCCCTGTTCGACCCCCTCACCGGCGAACTGCTCAAGAAGGTGTCGCGGATTTCGATTTACCCGAAAAGTCACTATGTCACCCCGCGAGAAACCGTGCTCAGCGCCATTGAGTTGATTCGCTCCGAGCTTGAGGAGCGGCTTACGGAGCTACGGGCCGCGGACAAGCTGGTGGAGGCTCAACGCCTGGAGCAGCGCACTCGCTTTGATATCGAAATGCTCAATGAGTTGGGTTACTGCAATGGTATTGAAAACTACTCGCGGCTGTTTTCCGGCAGGTCGCCGGGGGAGCCGCCTCCGACCCTGTTCGATTATTTGCCTGCCGATGCCTTACTGGTGATGGATGAGTCCCACGTCACCGTTCCCCAGATTGGTGGCATGTACAAAGGTGACCGTTCGCGCAAAGAAACCCTGGTGAATTATGGCTTCCGGTTGCCATCGGCACTGGATAATCGACCATTGCGCTTTGAGGAGTGGGAGCGTATCGCCCCCCAGGGGATTTTTGTGTCGGCGACGCCGGGCCCCTATGAGGCAAATCACGCAGGACAGGTGGTGGAGCAGGTGGTGCGGCCCACGGGTTTGCTTGATCCGCAGGTGGAGATACGGCCGGCCATCGGTCAGGTGGATGATGTGCTGGGTGAGATTCGTGATGCGGTGGCGCTGGACCAGCGGGTCCTTATTACCGTGCTCACCAAGCGTATGGCGGAAGATCTCACCGAGTTTCTGCGCGAGCAGCAGGTCCGGGTGCGCTATCTGCACTCGGATATCGATACCGTAGAACGGGTGGAGATTATCCGTGACCTGCGGCTGGGAGAATTTGATGTGCTGGTGGGGATTAACCTGCTGCGAGAGGGGCTGGATATGCCGGAAGTGGCGCTAGTGGCTATTTTTGATGCGGACAAAGAAGGTTTCCTTCGTTCCGAGCGCTCTTTGATTCAGACCATTGGCCGGGCGGCCCGCAACCTTTCCGGCCGGGCGATCCTGTATGCGGACCGTCTCACTGGCTCCATGGAGCGTGCCATCGGGGAAACCGATCGCCGTCGGGCCAAGCAGGAAGAGTTCAATGCGGCCCATGGCATCACCCCCCAGGCGCTTAATAAAAAGGTACGGAATATTCTCGACGAGAGCTTTAGCGCCGGGGCGGGCGGTGGTCGAAAACGGGGGCGCAAGGTGGCGGAGGGTGCGGCAGTCTGGGGGGATGTGCCTGCCAGCCCTGGGGATATTGCCCGTGAGATCAGCAAGCTTGAGTCGACAATGATGGAGCATGCGCGCAATCTGGAGTTTGAGCAGGCAGCTCGCTTGCGTGATCGTATCGGTCAGCTGCGCGAGCAGTTTGTGGCGCTATCCTGATTACCGGTGCCTGATTGCCAGTACCCGGTTGCGGGGCGTAACCTTCTGAACAACAAAGACTTGAGTTGCTTGCGGCGGGCCTCTAGAATGCGCCCCACTTCAGGCACGTAGCTCAGTTGGTTAGAGCACCACCTTGACATGGTGGGGGTCGTTGGTTCGAG
>PGZG01000233.1 GCA_002840115.1 Gammaproteobacteria bacterium HGW-Gammaproteobacteria-14
AGGTTGTCGGTCATCGCCTCAACCAATACCGCCACACCGCCGCAGGCATAACCTTCGTAGGTGATTTCATCCACCGGTTTGCCATCGTCAGCACCCACGCCACGTTTGATGGCACGGTCAATGGTGTCGCGGGTCATGTTTTCACCAAGCGCCTTATCGATAGCCGCGCGCAAACGCGGATTATCCGCCGGCTCACCACCGCCCATCCGGGCGGCGACAGTCAGCTCTCGAATAAGCTTGGTAAATACCTTACCGCGCTTTGCGTCCTGGGCCGCCTTGCGATGCTTGATATTGGCCCATTTGCTATGCCCTGCCATGGCTCCCTCTTATGCTTTATCGGCGTCAGCTTTGCGCACCTGAATACCGACTTCGCGTAGCTGCCGGTTATCCACCGGTGATGGTGCATGGGTCATCAAACAGGCTGCTGTCTGAGTTTTCGGGAAGGCGATAACATCGCGAATGGAATCACTGCCGGTCATCAACATCACCATCCGGTCGAGACCGAAGGCCAGACCACCGTGTGGCGGCGCACCGAACTTGAGCGCATCCAGCAAGAAGCCGAATTTTTCCGCCGCTTCTTCATCACTAATGCCCAACGCCTTGAATACTGCACGCTGCATGGCCGGGTTAAAAATACGAATGGAGCCGCCGCCCAGCTCGGTACCGTTAAGCACCAAATCATAAGCCTTGGATAAAGCTGCACCGGGGTTAGCCGCCAACTCTTCCGGTGTGCATTTGGGCATCGTGAACGGGTGATGCAAGGCTGCCCAGGAACCGTCGTCGTTTTCCTCAAACATGGGGAAATCGACAACCCAGAGCGGCGCCCAATCCGCCTCCAGCAAGCCAAGGTCATGCCCCAGCCGTACCCGCAATGCGCCCAGCGCTTCGTTAACAACTTTTGCCTTGTCGGCACCGAAGAAAATCAAATCACCATTCGCCGCGCCGGTACGCGCCAGAATACCGCTAATGGCCTCTTCCGTAAGGAACTTGAGAATCGGCGACTGCAGGCCTTCGGCACCAGCACTCAGATCATTGACCTTGATATAGGCCAGACCACGAGCCCCGTAAATACCAACAAAACGGGTGTATTCGTCAATTTGGCTGCGTGACAGCTCGGCACCTTTGGGTACTTTCAGAGCCGCTACTCGCCCCTTGGGATCCTTCGCCGGGCCGGCAAATACCTTGAACTCGACGCCTTCCATCAGGTCGGCAATATCGATCAACTCCAGAGGAATTCGCAGATCCGGCTTGTCGGAACCAAAGCGTTTCATCGCTTCGGCAAAAGTCATCTGCGGCACAGCACCGAACTCGATGCCAAGCAGGTCCTTGAATACCCGACGTACCATGCCCTCCGCGATCCCCATAATCGCCTCTTCATCAACAAACGAGGCTTCGATATCGATTTGGGTAAACTCCGGCTGCCGATCGGCACGTAAATCTTCGTCACGGAAACATTTGGCAATTTGATAGTAACGATCGAAGCCCGCCACCATCAGCAGCTGCTTGAATAGCTGCGGCGACTGCGGCATGGCAAAGAAGCTGCCCGGATGGGTTCGGCTTGGCACCAGATAGTCCCGAGCTCCTTCCGGGGTGGCACGGGTCAGAATGGGCGTTTCCACGTCCATAAAGCCATGTTCTTCCAGATAGTTACGCACCGCATGGGTCAGCCGTGAACGCACCCGGAAGTTCTCCAGTACATTGGCACGACGCAAGTCCAGATAACGGTACTTGAGACGCACCTCCTCACCAGCACCGCTAAACTCATCCAGCTCAAAGGGAGGAGTTTCCGATGTGTTCAGAATTTCCAACGACTTACCCAGCACTTCAATGTCGCCGGTGACCATGCGGCCATTACGAACCGCTTCATCACGCATTCTGACGCGACCTTCAACCCGCAGCACATATTCACCGCGAACCCGGTCTGCCAGCTCAAAGGCGGCGCCAGTATCCGGGTCGAATACGACCTGTACCAGACCAGCGCGGTCACGCAGATCCAGAAAAATCACTCCGCCGTGGTCACGTCGACGATGGACCCACCCACATAAGGTCACCGTTTCTCCGTCGTGGGATGAACGCAAATCACCGCAATAATGGCTACGCATAACTCTGAATCCGCTGTTTTTTTCAGGACGCGGCGGTCGGCCGCGGAGGCGCAGTAGTATAGCGACGAACATCCCATTCAGCCATGCCAGTGAACGGTGCATCGACAGACAACCTTGCCCCAAAGCGGCTCAAAACCGGAAAGAGGCAAAAATACGGGGAAAAACAGTAAAAAGGCGCTTGCCGCGCCAGAATTGATGGCATATAACTAGCCCGGAATCATCGCGGGGTATTGCCCCCCGGGCAACCAAGGCCCGGGTCAACATCGGGAAAGGATATCCTCCAGATGGGTCGAGACATCCAATCGCACTAAAACAAGGGGAACACACCATCATGGCTGCCAAGAAAAAAGTTGCTGCCGCAAAACCAAAAGCCAAGGCTAAAGCTGCTCCTAAGAAAGCTGCTCCAAAGGTAAAAGCCAAAGCTGCTCCGAAGAAAGCTGCTCCGAAAGCAAAAGCCAAGACTGCGCCGGCCGCTCCGCGCAAAGCCAAGGTATATGCTGATCCGGTTAGCAAAACCCAGCTGGTCACTGCGATTGCCGAAAGCACTGAGCTGAGCCGCAAGCAGGTTGGTGCGGTT
>PGZG01000234.1 GCA_002840115.1 Gammaproteobacteria bacterium HGW-Gammaproteobacteria-14
GTTTAACCTGATTGCAGACTCCAGTCGGAACTCTGTCGGCTGGATGGTTGTTTTCCACGCCTGCACTATTACTCCAGCTGCAATGGCATCGCGTAACAATTTGCCGTACAGAGGGTCCACCTCATCTGCTGGCCGTGCAGCCTGTGCGCCGGTGTGCTGAACACAAAAAATCAGCGCTGCTCTATGGCCCTGCTTTGCCACATCCATCAAAGTGAGCAAATGTTTCTGGCCTCGCTCGGTTACTGCATCTGGAAAAGCAATCACACCATGGTCCGGCTCATCCGCCGCCGGCCCCAGCGTCACATTCTTGACTTCTATATAGGTCAGACCTCCGTCAACATGGTCAAGCGCAATATCGAACCGACTGTCGCCGAAGGTAACCTCCCGGCGCAATGCCCTGTAACGCTTAAAACCGGGGATACGCTTTTCCAGAATTGCCTCTGCCACCAACTGATTGGTGCGCCCGGTATTTACCCCAGCCCAATGGCCATGAGCCACCTGCACCGCCTCCAGTGTGTGTCGATATTTTCGTTTTGGATTACCGCTATCAGAGTAGAGCACCGCAGCGCCCGATGGCTGGCAGTTTTTCATTGAGCCCGTATTCGGGCAATGTGCGGTAATCACTTCTCCAGAGGGTAGCTCCAGATCAGCCATAAATCGTTTATAACGGCGAATCAAACGCGCAGAAGCAAGCGGAGGATCAAATTGCATATCAATTCTCTGTTGTCACGTATTCTCAACATCGAACTACTCGCCGTTCCCACTGATAAATCGACAAATACGATCCAACGCTTCTTCAAGGCGAGATTCATCCGTGGTGTAGGCAATACGCAGGTGCTTTGCCGGTTGGTGCAAGTCACCAAAATCAGCACCCGGCGTTAATGCCACATGCCCCTGATCCAGCAACTGCTCGCAGAAACGAAAGCTGTCTTGGGTTATATCACTAACATCACAATAAACATAAAAAGCTCCCCGGGGCTGGCCAACCACCTTAAAACCCATATCTGGCAACCGATCAAGCAACAACCGCCGCCGGGCATTCAACACATCACGACGGCGATCCAGTTCCGTACGGGTTTCAGGCAGAAAAGCCGCCAACGCAGCGTGCTGAGAGACGGTAGCTGGCGCAATGAAAAAATTCTGCGCCATACGTTCAAGCGGGGCAATGCACTCCAGTGGCACTACCATCCAACCAAGCCGCCAACCCGTCATGCCGAAATATTTACTAAAACTATTAATCACCAGGCTTTCAGGCGCCACACTGAGAATCGTGTGCGCAGGCTCCTCATACACCAGACCTTGATAAATCTCATCCATAATCAAGGCGCCATTGCGCTGTTGAACAGCCGCTGCGATACCTCGACACTGCTCAACACTCAACACATTACCCGTTGGGTTATCGGGAGAGGCCAGCAATGCTGCCACGGTACTCTGACGCCAGCTCGAGCGAACCAGTGGCTCTGTCACCTGCCCGTCGTCGCCCAGCAGCATCATCTGCGGCGAACCATTAACCAGCTCAACAAAGTGGCGGTTACAGGGATAACCGGGATCTGACAACAGCACCCCATCGCCGGGGTTGACCACAAGGGCCAAAGCCAACTGCAGGGCTCCGGACGCTCCTGGCGTCACAATAACCTGCTCCGGGAGCACCGCCACCTGAAAGCGGTCTTGGTAATAAGCAGCAATGGCTTCACGCAATGCCGGCAACCCCGTAGCCGGGGTATAGCGGGTCAACCCCCCCGATAATGCCCGCTGACCCGCCTGCATTATGGGCTCCGGCGTTGCAAAATCTGGCTCACCCACCCCCAGATGAATCACATCCCGTCCCTGAGCCTGCAAGGCCTGCGCCCGGGCCAATAACGCCATAACATGGAATGGAGCAATACGGTCGTTACGTGATGCCGGACGAAACATGACGACGCAGTCCTTTTGTAGGCTTTCAGTTTGCCCGCGTGTCGTTATAATGCGCGGCGCTTTTCAGGTGTAGAAGACCCGAGGTCAGGGGTGGCAAAGACCCAAAGGTACGGGTATTGTCGGAGGTTTAGTCGGACCTCATAGCTCGGGTCGGCGGAGCCGACATCAAACTAACAGCGAGCAGCGTGTATGTTAAGGGAGTTAATCAAAATGGCTACCCGCAAGAAGAACAAGGCCAGCGAAAAAGCGACACCAAAATCCGGAGCCAAGGCTGCTGCCAAAAAGGCTGCCCCGACAAAGACTGCTGCCCCTAAAAAAGCCTCAGCCCCAAAGCCGGCCGCCACCAAGGTGACGGCAAAGAAAGCCCCTGCAAAGAAGACCTCTGGGAACAAGGGCACCGCAAAAACCAAACCGACCACAACGAAAAAAGCTCCGGTAGCGAAGGCTGCTGCCAAACCGGCAAAGAAAATCGCCGCCCAAAAGCCTGAGGCAAAAAAATCCGTGGCAAAACCCGTCGCCAAGAAAGCCGCTGCCGCCAAGCCGGCAACGAAAAAGACCACCACGAAAGCGTCGGCCAAGAGCGCCGCCAAAAAAGCAGTGGTGAAAAAAGCGCCAGCAAGCAAGGCAACCAGCACCAAAGCTACCGCCAAATCGGCAGCACCGGTGAAAAACAAGAAACCCGCCCCCGCGAAAACCATGGGCGCTCCGGCCAAGGCTAGCCCCGTGAAGGC